>DATGXZ010000322.1:0-5623 GCA_035298445.1 Flavobacterium sp. | reverse complement strand
AAAAGAGGAAGGATACGACCGACAATTTTATGCCGGTTTTCACGGCGAAGTCAACCTCGGCTGGCAAACCGATTTGTTCGTAAATTTGCGGTGCCTGCGCTGGACGGAAACGGAAGCGCAACTCTTCATCGGCGGTGGCATCACGGCCGACAGCGATGCGGAGAAGGAGTGGGAGGAAACCGTGAATAAGGCAGGTACGATGGCGGCCGTTTTGGCTGTAACTAAATAAAAATGACAATGAAACTCGATATACTGGCATTTGGTGCCCATCCCGATGATGTGGAACTGGGCTGCGGCGGCACCCTGGCAAAAGAAATAGCGGCGGGAAGAAAAGTTGGGGTAGTTGACCTCACGAGGGGCGAACTGGGCACGCGGGGCACCGCCGACATCCGCGACCAGGAAGCGGCGAAGGCGGCGGAGGTACTCGGACTCGCGGTGCGGGAAAACCTCGGGATGCGCGACGGCTTCTTCGTAAACGACGAGGCGCACCAACTTAAGATTATGGAAGTGCTGCGGAAGTACCGCCCGGACATCGTGATCTGCAACGCCATCGACGACCGGCATATCGACCATGGAAAAGGCAGTAAGCTGGTGTCGGATGCCTGTTTCCTTTCCGGTCTACGCCGGATTGAGACGTGGCAGGACGGACAACCGCAGGAGGCCTGGCGCCCGAAAGTGGTGTACCATTACATCCAATGGAGAAACATCGAACCGGATGTGACGGTGGATATCTCCGGCTTCATTGACAAAAAGATCGAATCGGTGCTGGCATATGGCTCGCAATTCTATGATCCGAATTCCGACGAGCCCGAAACGGCGATTTCGTCGAAGGCATTCCTTGACGGCGTGCGCTTCCGTGCGCAGGACCTCGGCCGCCTGATTGGCACCGACTATGCCGAAGGGTTTACGGTAGAGCGGTATGTAGCGGTGGAGCGGTTGAGTGATTTGAAGTGAGTGAGAAGGAGCAAGGAGCCAGTAGCAAGGATCGAGGAGGAGTAGCAAGGAGCGAGGATCAAGGAGCAAGAGGGGAAGCGGCGAATGGAGAGAGGATAGTAATCGTGAGCGTTGCGCAGGCTCCCACTGACGTTCAGGAGGTTGTATCGCGACTGGGAAATACGGCTATTTTCGGCTGATTTTTTGCGTAACGCTGTTTGATTTTTGTATTTTTTACCTATATTTGCCCTCGCAAAACACGGTGATTGTAGCTCAGTTGGTTAGAGCGTCGGATTGTGGTTCCGAAGGTCGTGGGTTCGAGACCCATCATTCACCCCGAAGCCCTGGAGAAATCCGGGGCTTTTCGTTTTTACACCTTTCCTCCCAACAAAATCCTAAATCATTGCCGATTTCGACCGATGGGTCGTACCTTAAGGTATCCTAAATCATAAGCTATGTCTACACTAGTCACCATCGGCCACACCATCACCTTTCCCGTGTTGCGGGATTACATCATCACCCACCGCATCGATGCGGGCGATTCGATCGTCGTACATCCCAACGATTATGAAAACCTGGTGCGGGAAGTCAAGCACTCGGATACGGGTGCCGCTGGCCTGCCTATCGACCTGTTGGGCGTCCGCATTACGCATGATGGTACCGACACCATTCCCATCGGGAAGATGCAGATTATAAAAAACGAACGATTGTAGTTACTTCGGGTTGCCGTTGCCGTCGCGGTCGATTTTCAGGCGACCGTCGCGGTTGGCGATTTCCCACACGATGGCAAACGCATAGCGTGCGCGTTTTTCGAACGCCTCGAACTCGATTTTCTCGACATCGTCACCCGGTTGGTGGTAGTCTTCGTGCACACCCGTGAACAAAAATACCGACGGCACACCGTTCTTCCCGAAGTTGTAATGGTCGGAGCGGTAATAGAAACGGTTCGGGTCGCGGCGGTCATTATAAGTATAATCGAGGGCCAGCTTGCCGTAATTCGCTTTTTCGCAGATGTTGTAAAGGTCGGTCGACAGGTAGTCAGATCCAATCACATAGATATAATCGCTGCTTTTTTTGTGCGCGTCGTCGTGCCGTCCGATCATATCGATGTTCACATCGGCTACGGTGTCTTCCAACGGAAACAACGGATGTTCCGAGTAGAATTGCGAGCCGTAGAGTCCGTGCTCCTCACCCGTACAATGCAAAATCAACACCGAGCGGCGCGGACCTTTCCCGTCTTTTTTCGCCTGTTGCAAGGCCTGGGCAATCTCTAATAGGGTAGCGGTCCCGGTGCCATCGTCGTCGGCGCCGTTATACACTACACCGTTTTTTGTGCCGACATGATCGTAGTGCGCCGATATCACGACAATCTCACCGGGCAATTCCGATCCTTCAATAAAGGCGACGATGTTCTCAGAATCCGGGAGTTTTTCACCTCCAACTTTCAGCATATAGTCGGATGAAACCGGTTGCAGGTATTCTGGTGCATCATTTGGTGCCGGAATGCCTTCTTTTTTATACTGTTCGATCAGGTAACGCCCGGCTTTCTTTTGCCCTTCCGATCCGGTGTCACGCCCTTCCATTTCATCGGATGCGATGATTGTCAGGTGCGCCTTCAATTCGGCTGCCGTAATGGTCTTGGCGTATTTCTGGGCGTCTTTCTGCCCGAAGGTAAGTGCGGTGGCGAACAGGGCGCCGCATAGCAGTAGTCGTTTCATGTCAGTGGAGGTTTACCATGCTGTAAATCAGCAGGCCTACGATAAAGAAGGAAATTAGGAAAATGTTGATAACGAAAAGGGCGAGACCTTTCAGTCGCGAGACCCAGCGTTTTTCGCCGTAGAATTTGCGGTGTGACCGGAAGAAGTAGAAGAACCACCAGCCCATCAGGAATAATGTCAACACAATGTTGATGGTGTCTATCCAACTGACGGGAATCAAATCAAGCAATTCCACGAGCACCGACGTCAACGTAAATGTCAGGAGCAGGAACGAGAAATAATGGAGGGTGAAGATACCGTGGTCGAAATAATACCATCGTTTCTTTCCGTGGAAGATCCAGAGCCCGAAGGCGAAAAGCGGCATATACAGGAAGATGGCCTTTGGTATATTGTGTTGGATGGATTCGGCCAGTTTCCGGTCGTACTCCTCCGGATGTTTTTTCTTATACTCATTGACCTCGGCAAAACTTCGCTCCAATTTGTATTCGAGCCAGCCCAGTTTCTTTGCTTCAGGAAGCTTCGCCTGCGCAGAATCAAGCGCACGCACGGATTCATAATCACCTACCACCAGGTCATCGTTACGTTGCACTTCTACCGCATTTTTTTTCTCAAGGCTGTCGAGGTGAACGCCCATTACCGCAGGTATTTCGTCGTTGGGTTTTGTGGCTGTCTGGTGAGAGCCTATGTTGACTACGTTGTCATTTTCGTCGTCATCGGAAGGTAATAGCCCGATGGTCAGGAAGGTCATGAAACTGATGAAGATATACAACCGAACCGGTGCGAGATACGACATCCGCTTTCCGGATAGGTATTCCTTTGTAAGGGAAGCCGGCCGTAGCAGCAGGTTACGGATGGTTTTCCAGAAGGAGTTCTCATAATGCGTCAGGTCTTCGAAAAAGTGGACGAAGAGCTCATGGAACGATTTTCGGGTGGCGGTGTTTTCCTGTCCGCAATTCGGACAATAACGTTTTTCCACGACGTGCCGGCAGTTCAGGCAGGTCTTGTCTTGACGTAGCGGATGTTTTGACATGTGGTTAGCGGTGGTTTGCGCTAAACTACAAAAAATCCGTTGTTATTTCAGGACGTCTTTCAGGAAAACCAACATATGTTCCCACGAACGGGAAGCGGCCTTGGCGTTATATGCGGCACCTTTCGAACTGTCGCTGCCGGCATAGGGGTCGCTGAAGGCATGCACGGCACCTGCGTAGTAGATCATCTGCCAATCGGCTTTGCTGTCGCGCATTTCCTGCTGGAAGGCGGTTACTTCGTCTGCGGGCACGTATGGATCGTCTGCTCCGTGCAACACCAATACCTTAGGTGCGATGGTTTGGATGGCGCGTGTAGCATCACGACCTAAACCGCCGTGGAAGGAAACGACGCCCTTTACCGCCATATTCATGCGGGCCGCTTCGATCGCGCCCGTACCGCCGAAGCAGTAACCGATTACAACGATGCGGTTGGGGTCTGCGCCGGCTTTGATCAATTGTTCGAGCGCCGCTTTGATGCGATTGTGGTATTCGCCTATGTTCTTTTTATAGTAGCCGGCCATCTTACCGGCTTCTTCCATGTTCTTTGGGTATTTCCCTTCTCCATAAATATCCGCTACGAAGGCATGGTACCCGATTTTAGCCAACGATAACGCAGCCTCTTTCGAATGGTCATCGATGCCCATCCACGCAGGCAAGATCAAAACCCCGGCTTTCTCACGTATTTCACGCGCCGGAAGCGCCGAGTACCCTCTCAATTGTTGTCCGTTTTCTACATACCCAATCGGCTCTAGTTGCCCAAATGCGGTAGTGAGTGAAAAAAATGTCATACAGAGAATAAAAAAACGCTTCATAGTCTTTTTCGTAATTAGGCAAAAATACTCCAAACAAACTGCAAGTTCGGCAATTAGCTCCCGCTGCCGCGCTGAACTAGTCTAAAAAATAAGTTAAAAAATCTGTTTATCGCGACTGTTTTTTTTGTAATTTTAGGTAAAGGTTCTGAAAATCACGTAGAAATACGCGGTATGAATCCAACCTAGCGCCGTAATTTAGCCAAGTGAAACCGCAACAGCATTTTGTGTAACCCCCAAATCACCCAACATGCGTACCATTTTACGAAACATCAACAGGATGCGTGACCTCGAAGGAAGACTCGGGTTGGCGTTCTTTTGCCTTGCGGTAGCCGCCGTAGGGATGGTCCTGGTGTTTATGGATTAGCGTCAGTTTCCCGTTTTGGTTTTTTTCCGTCGCTTTTCCCTGCCTTGACCTTATCCTTCTTATACAGAGGGATGAAATAGGATACCGTATAGTTCATTCCTACCCCGAACTCTGCGGAGTATACGCGGTTGTATCCGGGTATGTGCAGGTTCTCGAAACCGTCAGGTTCTTTGCTCGAAAGAAGACGGTTCATCCGAAAACTGAAGCCCACGAATACATCCCGAAACACCTGTGCCTTGATACCTACCACGGCTTCGGCCCAATGCGCCGTCAGTCCCTTGTATTCGGCGCCTGAGATCGATACGTCGTCTTCGCCCCAATACGGGTTCGGATTGTACACGCGATACGAGTTCAGCTCTTGCTGGAAGGTACTGAAACCATAGCGCAATCCGATATAGATCATGTTTTCAAGATCCAGCCAGTTGGTGTGGGCATTATAGTCAAATCCAATTTTCAGGTAGCTGCCTTTCGTAGTGAAATTGATATTGTCTTCCACCGTCGTCTTACTTTCATTGCCAACTTCGGCAGCCGCATAATACTTCTTTGAAAGACGATAATCACCCGTCAGTTCGAGTCCGCGGTAGTCTTCTTCGTAAAAAGTGCGTGCCAGTTTCAGGGCGTCAACACCTAACCGAAGTCCATATCGGTCTTTAAAGACCGGCACACTGTCGGATTTCGGCGCCTGGGCAAAACCCGCGCTTCCCGCCAGCAGTAGGCTAATACATAATATAAACGTGCGTCTCCGTTTCATCTTCGATGTAGTATTGT
>DATGXZ010000321.1:0-2667 GCA_035298445.1 Flavobacterium sp. | reverse complement strand
TCCTGGGGTTGGTGACGCGGGCGACGCGGGCCAGGTGCAGGATCATCGGGATGTAAGCCAGTACGAAGATATACTGGTCCCATTGGAAGTTGCGGATCACGGCAAACGCGAGCGTCAACAGCATGGCCGATACGACGAGGAAGAAATGGTAGGTTTTGGCGGCCTTCCCTCCTATCTTGACGACGATGGTGTTTTTGCCGGCTTTGCGGTCAGACGCTTCGTCGCGCATGTTGTTCAGGTTGAGTACGCCTACACTCAGGAAACCGATGGCGGCGGCTGGCAACACGAGATCGAGGGCGAATTCCTGTGAGTGCAGGAAGTTCACGCCGAGGGTGCTGACGAGGCCGAAGAACACAAAGACAAATACGTCGCCGTAGCCGCGGTAGCCATAGGCGGTATTGCCGACGGTGTAGCGGATGGCGGAGAGAATGGCGAGGAGTCCGAGTACGAGGAAGAACACCGAATACCACACGTATTTCATGCCGAACGCGAAATAAATCAACGTACAGGCCGAGAGAAATGTGAGGATGGACGTGAGGATGATGGCGCGTTTCATCGCTTCCTTCGAAATCACGCCGCTTTGAATGGCGCGTTTGGGCCCGATGCGGTCTTCGTTGTCGGTGCCTTTCACCCCATCTCCGTAATCATTGGCGAAATTGGAGAGAATCTGGAGTCCGAGTGTCGTCAGGATCGCGAACCCGAATACCTTCCAACTGTAGACTTCTGTTGGGGTTTCGTGTTTTTGGGTGGGATAGGCAAGCGCGTAGAGACTACCTACCAGGATTCCCGACACCGAGAGTGGCAGGGTACGTACGCGGGCGGCTTCAATCCAGTGTTTCATGTGGGGAGAGTGAGGTGAGGAACTGAGTGACTGAGGAACTGAGGACTTAGGTTCTTTGGTTCTCCATTTTCTAATTTTCTGATTTTCTAATTATCTAATTGACACGTTCTAATTTACAAAACTACATCCAATTACTGTCATCCCGTTCGATGGCGTATAGCCAGCGGTTGGCGTAATCGTGCAGGAGGTCGAACTGGCCGAGGTGAAAGGTCAGGTCGCCGCCGGCGGTGTGCAGGGTTATGGAACCGATATTCAGGGATTTGTGCCAGAAAAGCTGCGACGCCGTTATGCCTTGTATTTTGCGGGTATCGAGGTAATCGTAAGTGACATCCCAGGCGCCGTGTTTGCGGATGACAAAGCGGTCGCTGATGTAAAGACGGCTGTTGCGGAAGCGGAAATACTGCAATACGATAACCAAACCGGCATACAACGGGACAAAGTAGTCGACGCTTGACAGTTCGGGTACGTTGTTGCGGACGATCGCATATATGCCGAGCGGAATGCACAAATAGAGAAACAAGGCAAAGCCCAGTACGCGCCAGTTGGGCAACACCGTCAGTTCTTTCTGCGGGACGCTGCCAAATAGCATCTCGAGTATGCCGCGGTGTTCGGCGTCGTTGCAGCCTGGGATTTCGATGGCCCTTTTTTTGTCTTCCGCCTCGCCTCCTGTGGCCTGTCGCACGCGTACTTCCATCAGGTCGAGTTTACGCTGGAGGTAGTTTTGGATGACAGACACAAACTGTACCCGCTGCGGTTTAAGCAAGGTGTTTTTTGTACTCACGAGTCCGAACGACAGCAATAATGCATCGCGTTGACGGGTGATGCGATAGCCGAAGTACCGGAACACCATGCGGCCAACGTTCACCACGAGAATGACGCCTACTATCAGGAGAAAGGCGAAAAGTACAATCTGGATGGCAGAGCGCTCGGCGACGTACGATTCCAACTGGGAGGTATCGACATCGTCGGTGATTTTGTCGTCGAAGTGGCGGATGTTCTCGTAGGTGGAGAAAAAGAAAGCAAGGATGACAAAGAACGTCCGGAGGTAATGCGACGTGAGTCCCATCTTGATCAGGCTGAACAAGCTGATCCGCACAAACGGTTGGCCAGTTGCAGAAAGGCTTTCGGTTGTTTCCTCCGTTTCCAATCGCGCAGAGGCGGCTCCTTCCAGCAATTCCTTTCGCAGGCTGACGGCAACGGCATGTGCTACGGCTTTGATGGCGATTTCCTCGTCGTTGCTACCGGCCGTGTCGATACGAACTTCATAGACTCCGATCAGTCGTTGCAGCAACGATTGGGTGATGTCGACTTTCTGGATTTTACCGAGTTGAATAACGACACGCGTCTTGCTCAATACGCCCTGGGTGAGGATGAACTCGGACTGCTCACGGTCGAGGAAAAAGGTGAAGTTGCGGTAGCGCAGCCAGGCGGCTACAATGGTGGCAACGAGAAACAGCACAATAGCGGCCGTTACCATGATCGACTTGGAACGGTCAAAGTTGAGGAGCCACACCACCAAAAACGGAAGGAACGCCTTGGCGAGGGCCACCGCCGAATCGGCGAAGGTCACGATCACGCCGACGGCGGACTGGCGTTGCGGTTTCGTAAAGTCGGGCGACATTACAATTGCTTTTGGATTTTACCCATCAAAAGTTGTTTGATATCCTCGGCTTCGGGTTTGCGAATGCCGGGTATGTCGATATCTCCGGAGTTTCCACCGGCGGTGTATACCTTGATTTCTGCGAGGCCGAACATCCGGCTGAACACCCCTTCATGAAGGGCGACGTGCTGGACACGATTGTATGGTATAACGATGGTTTTAGTGG
>DATGXZ010000320.1:0-3553 GCA_035298445.1 Flavobacterium sp. | reverse complement strand
TATCATTGAAGCACTCGTCAACCAGGCCCAGCAGCTGACGCTTACCTCACGTGCGTTCTACAACGATAAATTAGGGGTATACGAGAAGTTTCTCACTTCGTATTTCGGTTTCGATAAGATGCTCCCGATGAATACGGGTGCGGAAGCGGTGGAGACGGCCATCAAGATCTGCCGCAAATGGGCCTATGAAAAGAAGGGGATAGCCGAACAACAGGCGAAGATCATCGTTTGTGAAGGCAACTTCCACGGACGCACCACAACCATTATTTCGTTTTCAAATGACGCCAATGCCCGTCGGAATTTCGGTCCGTATACGGAAGGATTCATCCGAATTCCGTATGACGACATCCCGGCCCTCGAACAGGCACTTGCCTCTGGCAACGTAGCCGGTTTTCTGGTGGAACCCATCCAGGGAGAAGCAGGTGTCTACGTACCATCGGAGGGTTATCTTTCTTCCGCAAAAGCATTATGCGAAAAATACGGGGCGCTTTTCATTGCGGATGAAGTGCAAACCGGCATTGCACGCACCGGACGCCGTATCGCCTGCGACCATGAAAACGTTCGCCCCGACCTGCTTGTGTTAGGCAAGGCCGTTTCAGGGGGCGTGTATCCGGTATCAGCCGTGCTGGCAGACGATGCCATCATGGACGTCATCAAGCCGGGGCAGCACGGTTCGACTTTTGGCGGCAATCCGCTCGCCGCTGCCGTCGCCATGGCCGCCCTTACGGTGGTGGAAGACGAAAAACTGGCGGATAATGCCGAACGTCTCGGGCGTCTTTTCCGTGCGAAACTAAACGAATACATCGCCGACAGTAAGATTTGCAGCCTCGTAAGGGGTAAAGGCTTACTCAACGCCATCGTTATCAACGATTCAGAAGACGGCGATACCGCCTGGAATATCTGCCTGAAAATGGCTGAAAACGGACTCCTGGCAAAACCTACGCATGGCAATATCATCCGGTTCGCACCGCCTTTGGTCATGACCGAAGAGCAGTTGCTGGAATGCGTCGGCATCATCACCGACACCCTCCGTCTTTTTGAAAACTAGTTGATAAGTTGAACGGCACTAACGTCGTTGACATAATCCCAAGGTGTATTTTTGGGATCTAATCAACTTTTATAGACTATGGAAAACAGTTCCTTTGACAATTTTGACGTGCAATTGAACGAGGCAGGTCGCTCCTTCCTTCGTGCCACCGGTAAATGGGCGATGTTCCTCAGTATCATTGGCTTTATCTTTATGGGTTTTATGATCCTGGGCGCCATGGCCATGTTTACGGTTGGTAGTTTTGCGTCTGGCGCCGCACCCTTTGGAGGGATGGGCGGGGCTTTAATAGGCACAATCTATCTCGTGGTAGCCGTCCTTTATTTTTTCCCTATCTACTACCTGTTTCAGTTCTCGAGTCGCATCAAACGCGCGTTCGAAGAGAATGACAGCGTGGTACTGAACGACGCCCTTGGGTCGCTGAAATCGCATTACAAGTTTATTGGTATTTTTACCATCGTATTTATCGCCTTATACATTGTGCTCATTTTCATTGCCGTCGCTGCAGGTATTTCCGGCGCGATGTAACAGAAGCAACATATCACAATACAAAGACCGTCCCAAAAGGGCGGTTTTTTTGTACCTTTCCCACATGAAGCGAATTCCCTCAAACGTCCTCTATCTGGTACTTCTCATCAGTGGAAGCATCGCGCTGTATGAACAATCCGGATCCCAGCCGCGGCTGTTCGTGGTCATCCCGTCAATTGCGGTATTCCTACTCGGTTTGATGGCGCTGTCGTCCCGAATTCCATCTAAAAACAAAAGTGAAGATGAGCCGGTTCAGTAAAGGAGATCGCGTATCCGCCCTAAACGACGATGTCAACGGTGTCGTCATATCCGTGTCGGGTCGCGATGTCACCATTGAAACGACGGATGGTTTTCCGATGATCCTCGACGAAAAAGAACTGATTCCCGCTGCCGGAGAACTCAAAATAGAAATAGGAAGCATCGGGCGCATCCTGAAGGAAAAAGAACCGGAACGGCGTAAAGCGGCGGTTCGCGAAAAGAGAACCGGCGATATTCCCCCTCCTGAGTTCGATCTTCACATCGAAAAATTGGTCAAGAACCATCGCATTCTATCGCCACACGATATCCTGACCATGCAAACCGAAACCGCGAAGCGGCATATCGAATTTGCCATTCGCAACCGAATGCCGAGAATTGTGTTGATACACGGAGTGGGGGATGGCATCCTTCGGTCGGAACTGGAGTTTCTATTGTCGCGCTACGATAACGTTCGTTTTCACGACGGGAATTACCAGAAATACGGAAGCGGCGCCCTTGAAGTGGTGTTTACCCAAAAGTGATCAGCTTCCGGTCACAATCTGCCCAATGAGGTAGTCAGGACCAAAATTGAAGGTAAAACCGTTTCGGCTGAAGATGACATTTTTCAGCCGGATTTTGTGGATGTAGTTGCCTACACCTGCGGTCGTCGTTTCCACTTCGATGATACCGCTTACCCCGTCTACGCCGGCATTTCCCACCCACGTTTCCAGCGTCGTCACACCACTCGGCAGCGTGGCGGCGCATAGGTTGTCGGCACTTATCCCTATGTTAAAAACGCGGTAGCTGATCGTGTTCGTGCCACTGATCAACGCCGTTTTCGGCTCGGCCGTCACCTCATTGGCAAACAGGTAGTCGAAGGTCGTCTGGTCAAAGTCAAGGGTCAACGCCTGACGCTGTGTCGAACGGGTAATTCGTGTGCCACATCGATCGAGTACGCAGCCATTTTCGTTGTCGCATCGGAAGGTAGTCAACTCGAGGTTCGACTCTTCCGTCTTATAGGTACCATACGCCAGCGGCTCCTCATCGTCGAATGTAACTGTGCCATCTCCGGTATCGAAGGTAATGTTCTCAAACGATAGGGTATGGGTGTAGCCGTCGGGTAACACGGCAGTAGAGCCTTCTACTTCGAGGAAATTTGCCCCGTTGACCAGTCGGATCACACCGCCGGTCGCTACCCATTCCTCTTGTACCTGTGGAGAGGAAGGGGGGATAGGGGAACACATGGTCGCAGCCGAAACCGGGCCATCGTAGAGGCGGTAGATCACCTGATAGTTACTTCCGTCGATGTCGAACGTTTCATCGGATACACCATTGATAAGTTCTGTTTTCGGAATCACGACAATCATCGCCTGATTACCGGATATTTTATAGAGGAAGAAATCGGCATCTTCGCGATTGTCGCAGGCATCCACCTGGGCGTCTCCGAAATCCAACGACTGTACGCGTATTTCTCCATCCTCACAAGACGACAGCGCAAAAAACGCGATAAACACCAGGGCCAGAACTTTTTTCATGCAGGTAGCTTCAGTGGCACAAAAATAGCGAAAAAACACGTAGCGACTGAGGCGCATCCGCGTCGACGGCCCAAAAAAATGCTAAATTTGCGCCCATGGGAAATGTATATCTCGACAATGCGGCAACCACGCCCCTGCGGCCGGAAGTGATTTCGGAAATGATGGCGGTTTTATCGGCCGAATACGGCAATCCGTCGTCTTCGCACAG
>DATGXZ010000319.1:0-5377 GCA_035298445.1 Flavobacterium sp. | reverse complement strand
AGTGCCCTCACGGCCTTCAACCCTAAAGTCGTAAACGTCGAGAACGATAAGGAAATGTATGAAGCCATCGTCAAAACCATGGGGAAATTTCTCGTGCTGGCCACTTGGACATTCCGCAAGGCGATGGGTTATCCGCTCAATTATTACGACAACACCAAAGGGTATGTCGAGAATTTCATGCGCCTGATGTTCGAATTGCCAACCGGGCCGTACAAGGCAAATCCGGTGGTAATCGACGCACTCGATAAACTCTTCATCCTCCATGCCGACCACGAGCAAAACTGCTCGACGTCAACGGTTCGTATGGTAGGCTCGTCCCACGCCGGTCTTTTTGCTTCGATCTCGGCTGGTGTTTCCGCACTTTGGGGGCCGCTGCACGGGGGCGCCAACCAGGCGGTTCTCGAAATGCTTGAGGAAATCAACAAAGACGGTGGCGATACCGAGAAATTCCTCGCAAAAGCCAAAGACAAAAACGATCCGTTCCGTCTGATGGGCTTCGGTCACCGCGTCTATAAAAACTTCGACCCACGCGCCAAAATCATCAAGAAAGCGGCCGATGAGGTATTGGAGAACCTAGGTGTGGATGATCCGGTATTGGACATCGCCAAGAAACTGGAAATCGCCGCGCTGAATGACGACTACTTCAAATCGCGTAACCTATACCCGAATGTCGACTTCTATTCCGGCATCATCTACCGCGCACTCGGTATCCCAACCGACATGTTTACGGTGATGTTTGCCATCGGACGTCTCCCGGGCTGGATCGCACAGTGGAAGGAAATGCGCCTCAACAAAGAACCAATCGGCCGTCCGCGCCAAATTTATACCGGACACCCTTTGCGTCCGTTTGTGGAAATGGACAAACGGTAATACGGATATAAGACAGTGAAACACCTCTTCGGGGGTGTTTTTTTTTGATAGCCGCTCAATGCGTGGTGTTTACCTCATTTTTTTGCCCAAAATCGACTGAAATCCTTCCTTCGTTCTGTAACCAAAAAACACAGCGCCATGGAACGAAAGGTTTTTCTTCGCAACAGTATCGGATTTTTAGGACTGGCCCTATCCGCACCCGAACTTTTCCGCACCGGTAAACCCGCCGGCGAGGCACCGCTATCTCCTTTGGATTGCACGATAGCGGCATCGGAAACCGCAGGGCCGTTTCCCACCATAAATCCGGCTAATTACAACCAGTCGAACATCATCGGCGATCGCACGGGTGTCAACTTTACCGTCAACATTTATATAAAGAACAAAAACGCCAATTGCAGTGCCTATCAGGGCGCGCTGGTCGACATCTGGCATTGCGATAAAGACGGGAATTATTCGCAGTACGGAGGCACCGGCATGCAACCGACCAATTATACAGCCTATAATTTTTTAAGGGGAAGACAGGTGAGCGACGCAAACGGACTCGTGAGTTTTACCTCCATTTTCCCAGGATGGTATACGGGGCGGGCGACGCACATTCACGTCCACATATACAATGCTGCCGGAACCTCGCTGCTGGTCACACAAATCGCGTTTCCGGAAGGAACGGCCAGCGCCGTCGCTACAGTCAACGCTGCAACCGCCTATGGGTATACAAAGGGCATGACGGGCTATACCTATAACGCCAGCGATAATGTCTTTTCCGACGGCGTCAGCACAGAACTGGCTTCGGTATCCGGCGCTCTTGCAACGGGCTATACACTCGACCACACGATTTACGTAAACGGACCGACCCTCGGCGTTGAGGAAGTCGAGCCGACGGCGGGTACTATTGGCCAAAACTACCCGAACCCAATGGACGAGTACACCCTGATTCCGGTGAGCCTGCCCAACGGTGGCGATCTTGAGCTTCGCATTTTTGATCTGGCCGGACGGCAGATTGGGGCCGTCAAACGCTTTTCGTTTGGTGCCGGTGCCAGCGTGATGGCCGTCAACCGAAGCGAGTACGGATTCTCCTCCGGTTATTACATCTACACCGTAAATGTCGATTCAGGCAGCGGGGCGTTTACCCGAAGCGGGAAGATGCTCGTGAAATAAATTGCAATCAGCTATGACAGATACGGTGCGACTCATCACGGCAGCCCACCGCGCGCAAACGGAAGGTGTGGGAGTACGCATTCGAACCACGCCGTTCCGGATGCAGCCGGTGGGTGCGCTGCATGATGTCATCCTGCAGCCTGGCGCCCGTCTGGTCTTTCGCAACGACCGCCGTTGTGGCTTCCTGTTACTGCCTCTTTTCGGAGGTGTTGATGTAGACGACCGCGACGATTTTGTGGGTGTTCCGTCTTTTCGTTTTGTAGATCCGGCAATAGAGAGCCTCATCCTGCGCAATCCGCTTGACGATTATGCTTCGCAGTTGCTATTGCTCGAAGCGCCCGAGTTGACAGATTCCGCATGTAGCGCGCTCTCGTTTACCGAACGCAATCAGCTCCACAACCTATATGAAACAGGCGTCTGCAAGGTATACATAGGGAGTTACGACCTGCGTCACGCTGCCGAACACGTCTTCCACACCCCGCCATCCGCGGTTTTGGCTTTCGCCATTGGCGGAGCCTTTGAAGTGGAAGACCGGCTGTTGGAGGTACGGGATGCCCTTTGGCTGCCGGGCGTCAGCTCTATTGAATTTGAGGCACTGTCGCAGGATGCGTTGCTGTTACTCGTAGCGTTTGGCTTAGGTTAAGTTCAGAAATGGGCCGTCTGGTTTAGCAAACGAACGTGCGGGATGGACGCTTGCGTTTCCGGTTCGTACAATCCCGCTTTTCCAATGGCTTTTTCAGTTGCCGGATTTGTCATCTCTTAGTTTGATGTCAATGCGTGCAATGTCAGTGTTTTCCGTAGCGAGTAGTTCCAATGCCCGGGAAACCGATTAATCTTCCGAACTCCCGACTTTCGACTTTCGACTTTCCACTCACAAATCACGTTTTCCTCCGCTGTCGCACCGCCTCATACAATACAATACCTGTAGTCGTAGCCAGATTCAGGCTTTCGACCGCGCCATTCATCTCGATGCGCACACAGAAATCGCAATGCTCCAATGCCTCGGGTGATAGGCCGTTGGCTTCATCCCCAAACCAAATGGCGAGTTGGGGTGCCGTCAGGTCCGAGACAGGCAGTGCAATCGATTGACGCCCTATGGTGTGGGGCGATGTGCCCACCGACACAGCGGCCTCCCCTCGCAACGACTCGAAACAGGCGGCCGTCGTATCAAACCGACGGATCTCCGTCCATTTCACGGCACCCTTCGACATTTTCAGCAGGCTTCTTCGGTTTTTCAGGGCCTCGGGGTCGTCTTCGAGCCGCTTTAGTCCGTCCACTACATACAGCCGGTCGACGCCCAACGCATTCACATTCCGGATTACGTTTCCGATGTTATCAATGTATTTGGGGTTTTCGAGGACGGCGATGAGCATGGGAATTAGCGGTTGGGAAATTAGATAATTAGAAAATGAGATAATGCTGCGGCAATACTAAAGGTCCATTAAAATCCCACTCGGTAATCCGATCGTTGGGCATTAGTAACGACCGTAAAAATAGGGAGCGAGGAATAAAACGACGAAGAATTCTCTCCTTTTTGATGACTGTAATCTTTTTCCTTCTTTCCCGTGTGCGTGTGATTCGTAATTAAATACCGAATACACCCGGTTTCCCACCGTTTAAGCCGCAAATGTTACAACATTCGAACATAACAGTGCGGGGTTGTAGAGACCTTGAACCCTTTTTTTACTTTTACCTCGGTGAATTTCAAAGTGCTATACACCAGACGATAATCGAAGAAAATAAAAAAAACGTTACCCAAATAATAAATCGCATACATGCTGGCCGTTATCGTTAAAAATAACTTAAATTAGCTGGTGATGCGACAACCTGATTGCGCTCCGATTGATGGCCATCACAAACCATACTTTTATCGAAAATGGAAAATGATGGACACATATTCGTGTTAGTGGCGGTTCACCATAGAGATGTTAGTAACCAAATTTGAATAATAATGAGAGCAAACCAATTTTTATGGATTTTAGTAGGGCTGCTAAGCAGTGGCGTTTATGCGCAACATCACTTTTATACGCCGAATGCGGGTATGAACGGCAACCAGAGTACATTTGTGGGGCATACTGGCGTTGGTACAACAGGGGACCTGAACACGGCGGTGGGCGATGAAGCGTTATTTAACTCAAGCGGCTCAAACAATTGTGCTTTCGGAACCTTAGCAATGGGCCTACCAGCCTCAGCAGCGTCGGGAAGTAACAACTGCGCTTTTGGGTATCGCGCGTTGATGGTCAATACGTCAGGGCAAGGAAACGTGGCCGTCGGGGTCGATGCGATGAGAGATAACCAAAGCGGCAACCTCAACATAGCTCTCGGCCATTCGGCCTTACGCGAACTTCAATCAGGTGAACAAAATATTGCGATTGGCGTTTTTGCAGGCCAATATAATACTGAAATGAGTCCCAGTAACATCATCATCGGAAGAGAGGCGGGAGAGAGTAGCTGTAGTTTGGTGCCAAATCTTGAGACAAATGGACGTAACATAATCATCGGCTTTCAAGCGGGCAATCACTTGACAGGAGACCAGAACATAGCGATTGGCTATAACGCGGGAACCAATTTCACGGGTAATCGAAATACGTTCCTTGGAGGGGTGAACGCGGCTCCAAGTGACGTCTCAAGCGCGGTGATGATGGGGAGGGATGGTAGTAACTCTGTCTTCATTGCGGATGGGGCCGGTAATCAAAAAATTGTCATCGACGGTACCCTTGATGGAACCGGGCCGCGTTGCAATATTGGCTTAGGCCTCGGGAATCTTGTAAGACCCCAAAATAAACTCGACCTGAACACTGCCGGTGCAGTTTCCGGCACCCTCGGCTTTCGCTTCCGCGGGCTCGGTTCTGCCATTACAGGCACCTCCCTCACTGCCAATAGCAACAACCTCGTCATGACCGTCAACAGCAACGGTGATGTGATTATGGTGCCGGACGGAGGAAGCGGCAGCGGCACAACATCCGTTACCGCAGGTACCAATACTACTGTGACCGGAACTGGTGCCACCACCACGCCTTATGTAATAAACGCCCAGAATCTTTACACCAACGATGGTACAATAGAAAATACCACCGGTAACACACGTACCATCACTTTGGCAGATAAAAATATCTTTTTTAAAACGACAACTAGTCAGACCGATTACGGAAAGGGCCGTGTTTATATCGGGGCTTCGGAGAGTTACGCTTCATCAAACCCAAGCGGTAATTATAAGTTATTGGTTGAAGGTGGAATACTAACAGAAAAAGTTAAAGTGGCGTTGCGCAATCCAACGCCGGGAAACCCTAATAACTGGGCCGACTACGTTTTCGACGACAACTACAACCTTCCGTCGCTGAAAGAAGTAGAA
>DATGXZ010000318.1:0-9360 GCA_035298445.1 Flavobacterium sp. | reverse complement strand
ACGAAGTCAGAACCAACCACTGACCACCGACCACTGGCTACTTGTTAATGAATGCAGCCCCATTTAGATCTGCAACATGTCCAATTTGTTTATAGCCACAAAGCCACAAAGACGCAAAGCCAGAACCAACTACTGACCACCGACCACCGACCACTGACTACTGACTACTATCTTCAAGTAAAACGGTATCTTGCACCATGATTCAAAAAGTGCTCGTAATCGGACTCGTGTGGCCAGAACCATCTTCGTCGGCAGCCGGAACCCGTATGTTGCAGCTACTGCAGTTTTTCCTCAATGAAGGCGCATCCGTGCGATTCGCCAGTGCCGCGCAGCAGACGGAATTTTCCTTCCCACTCACATCGATTGGAGTAGAAACATACGAAATCCAGTTAAACGATTCGGGTTTTGATGACTTCGTACGTGGGCAAAACCCCGATGTAGTGTTATTCGACCGCTACACAACCGAAGAGCAATTCGGATGGCGCGTGGCAGAGGCGGTTCCAAACGCACTTCGTATTCTCGATACGGAAGACCTGCACTGCTTGCGAGCGGCAAGGGAAGCGGCTGTCAAAAACGAGGTCGATTTTAAACCCGAAGACCTATTACGTTCGCCTACGGCCCTTCGGGAAGTAGCCGCCATTTACCGCAGTGATCTCTCCCTTATGATTTCACAGGCCGAGATCCGCTTTCTGGTCGATGTATTCGGGGTGCCCGATGATCTGCTTTGGTATTTACCCTTCCTGTATGAGCCTCTAAGTGACGCATCGATAGCAGAATGGCCGTCGTTCCATACACGGAACAACTATTTTTTTATCGGCAATTTTCGCCATTATCCGAACTATGATGCCTTACGTTATCTAAAGACTGTCATCTGGCCCCGTATCCGCACATTTGATACGGAAGCGATCTTATATGTGTATGGCGCCTATATATCCCCGCCCGTTCAGCAACTTCATGATCCGGGTTTGGGCTTCCATATCAGGGGCCGTGCAGAGAGTGTCAAGACGGTCATGCAGGAGGCACGCGTGTTACTGGCACCACTTCGTATCGGTGCGGGGCATAAAGGTAAGTTGGCCGAAGCAATGCAGTTCGGCCTGCCCAGCGTTACAACGTCAATCGGTGCAGAAGGCATGACGGCTGACGGTCGGTGGGGTGGTTGTATAACAGATGATCCCGACCTCTTCGCGAAGTACGCGGTTGATCTTTACCATGACCAGGAGTTATGGCAACGAAAACAACAGGAAGGCATCGACGTTTTTCGTTCGCTCGACCCGGATGCGACGAAGGAGACGTTTCGGAAACGACTCGCCAATCTTCAGATTCACCTTTCCGACTCGCGAATGCGAAATTTCATCGGTAAAATGCTTACGCATCATACGATGTCGTCTTACAAATACCTGTCCCGCTGGATCGAGGAAAAGGCAAAACGGAATCCGTAGGGTTTTTGTAGGAATGGGTGTTATTAAGGTGTATTTCACGAGTATGTAGCAAATTAATGTATATTTACACGTGCGAAACTGCGTATTTGCATGCTCCGTCTACCCCCAATTGCTATGAAATTCCGGCTGCATCTATCCCTGCTACTCCTTTTTGTGGCCCTTCCGGCAGTGGCGCAGCTGTCGAATTTTACCTTAACGCTTATCCCGAAAGACGAAACCTGCACGGGTAACGGAGGCGTCACGATTACCACTTCCAATACAACACCCGGCGCTACGATGTCGTTTCAGATACAGTCGATGCCCGGACAGATTCCCATCGAAAACTTTACGTCAAATGTCTATGCTGGTTTGAGCGCGGGTAGCTATCGTATCGTGGCAACGCAAACCCAGGGTAGCGATAGTGGTACCCAAACCGCCGACTTTACCGTTCAAGACCAGATCATTCCCCTAATATGGTCGTTTTCAGAACCACCTGCCGGCAACTGTGCCAATTCAGGAAACATCCTATTTAATGTAAGTTCCGGCACACCTCCGTTTACGTTTGAGATCTTATCAGGGCCTGAGATTCGTCCGTTGCAAACCACCGGTCTGTTTTCCAACCTTCCGCCCGGACAATACCTATTCCGAATATCCGATGCCTGTAAAGGAGAACCCTTTACCTTTACACTCATCCCCCAGGTAAACACGTTGGCGTTGAGTACGTCCGGCGATGTGCTCGCCCCCAACTGTCTCTCTATCGACGTCAACAATGCTGTTACCCCAACAGGTGTCATTGTTTATCCCCTCAATGTCACGTACGATGTGCATTATCCTGACGGTACCACCCAAACACTGCAGCAGGTCTATGGCAATGGAAGCCCTGACTCGTTGCAACTATCGCTCACGTTGCCGCTTTTTGGTGCCCAAACGTATACCTATGATCTCACGGTCGTAGACGGCTGTGGCAATTCTTTTACGGGAAATTTTTCCGTCGATCCAAATCCACAGGCTAGTCTCTCGGGTACGCCGAACAATTGCGGACACGAGTACCTAAGCCTGGTCGTTAATAATTTCGTTGGACAATATACAGTCAGCTTTACCAATGCACCGGCGGGTTTCGACCCAGCGACACTGAACGGACTTTATCCCGGTCCGACCGACCAGACGGTATTGCAGTTCGGCGATGAAGATAATCCGGTGCCCGAAGGGATGTATGAGGTGCTGGTGACCGACAATTGTGGTCGTACGGGAACCGCCCAATGGGAAGTAGTATTGGACGAATTGGATCCGAATGTGCGGTCAGGTATTCCGAATTGCCTCACGAACCTTGCCAACATCCGGTTTCAGGTGGCGGCTGATCGGGATATCGTATCGATTATCGTAGTGTCTGCTCCACCCGAGTATACGCCGGCTCTTCCCAATGACATCAGCCCCGCTACGCCGCAATCCAGTGTCACAGTACCAGGTTTCCCCCCGAATCCGACGGTACCGTATGTATTCAATATCGTAGATGAGTGTGGTATCACGTATTCCAATGAGGACGTAATCGTGAATCCGTTCGTGCCCGATCCTAATTTACAGACCGACGTACGACCGAGCTGTGCCGAAACATTTGGCTCAATGAGAATCGGTTCTGCTAATGGGAACCTCACATCCCTGACCATCACTGCGGCACCGCCTAACTATCCCAACCCCATTCCGTTCGATGCGACATCGCTAATTGTTTCAGGTGATGTGTTTCTGGAGCAACTTCCTCCAGGCCCCTACTCGTTCTCCGGGATGGATAGTTGTAATGTTGCCCTTGCCGCCACCAATGTCGCCGTAACCGGATACGATTCAGGTGCCAACAACGTGTTGGTACAACGAAACTGCGGATCGTTTAATTTCACCATCACCGATAACGGAAACATCCTGGGCGTCAGCTATTGGTTTCAAAGACAGGATCCTGTTTCGGGAGCGTGGGGACATCCCTTTAATGGCACGCCCTACACCGAAGGAACCACGCCCGACAGCACTAATTCTGTGTTGATGGCCAACGGGGGCACGTTGAACAACCTTACCGTCACAGGCACGTTCCGGATCGTTAAGGTCTACCAAACGTACAGCGCATCCTCTTCCGATTGTCTGGACATTTGGGATACATTCTCCTTTACCAATGGACTGGAAATCTTAGGGATTTACAACATGGATTGCAATGGTGGCGCAGCCGGGTCCATCTATGTTGAAGCCGTGGGCGTCCCACCTTATACCTTTAGCATCACCGGTCCGGTGAACATACTCAACGGTAGCAATAACATTTTTACGGGGCTTTTACCGGGTACTTACACGCTGACCGTGGTAGATGCCTGCCAGGCGACGATTCCGGCTCGTACCGTCAACCTAAGCACCCTAGACTCGCTGGTGGTGGCAAACGAACCTACGCCACGTGAGTCGTTACTGTGTGCTCCTCCGGGTACCACGTCCAATATTTTCGACATCACCGAGTTTGAATCGTCTATTCTTGGCACCCAAAATCCGGCTGACTATGACGTTACCTACCATCATTCCCTTCAGGACGCGCAGTCGGGGGCTAATAAAATTGATACACCACAGGCTTATGTCAACAGCCAGGTTATTGAGACGATTTATGTTAGGGTTGTGCACAAACGTATTAATGTGTGTTATGCCACGACGTCTTTTCGCCTGATCATCGGCGAAGCTCCTGACTTTACGCTGTCGCAAACCCAGTATTTCGTTTGTGAGGGAAGTTCGGTTCGGTTAGAGGCGGGTATGGGCTATGACGCCTATCTCTGGTCAGACGGGTCGAATGCTCCCTATCTTGATGTCACGGAACCCGGCACCTATTCCGTATCGGTCGCCAACATATACGGCTCTTCCCGATGCGAGAGCGATCCACAATCGATAACTGTAGAAGGTTCGTCTGTTGCGACCATCACGAGCGTCGATGTGGTGGATTGGCGGGATGACAACAACAGTATCACGGTAAACGTCACCGGAACTGGCGATTATCTGTATGCCCTTGAGGACGGCCCGTATCAGAGTTCAAACTTTTTTGGAAATCTACTGCCGGGACTTTACACCGTTAGCGTAATGGATCAAAAGAATGACTGTGGTACCATCACGATGGAAGTCCCCGTCTTGGGATATCCGAAGTTTTTTACCCCCAATGGCGACGGACAGAACGAATTCTGGCAAATCAAACTGGCTTACACCCAACCGGGAATGATTGTCTATATCTTTGACAGGTATGCGAAACTGCTCACCAGTTTTGGCGCCACCTCAAGTGGGTGGGATGGAAATTACAATGGTCGCCCCATGCCTTCCGACGACTATTGGTTCCTGGTAGAATTGCCTAACGGGAAAATCCACCGCGGACATTTTGCCTTGAAGCGCTAGTCGGTCGATCGAACGCCCCGCACCAACTTAAAGGTCTGGAAGACTGCTAAGCCTACGAACACCAACGGAACGATAACGGGCATAAGGTAGTGCGCCAGGAACGTACTTTTAGACGCGAGCACCGCCAATGCCAGGATAAACACCAACATACCGGAAAAAGTACCGCCTAAACTACCGGTTACATAGGCTGCTTTTCGCGTCGTCGTAATATAGCCTTCATTCAACACATACAGGTTCCAGGCGGTCCAAAACGGTAGCTGCATCACGTTGATGGCACTGAAGATAAGTCCTTTCAGAAACGGATTGAAACCATCATACTGATGCGAGGTGTCAGCCGGTAAGGCGGTCGTGCCCGACGACAGGTGGAAATAGCAGGCAAGTGCCAGCATGAACAGAATCGAAAAAATCTTGATCCAACGCATCAATCGGACGTTACGCGACAGGCGTTGCGCGAAAATCAGGGTGGTATAAATCACCAACCCTTCCACAATCATGACGCCGCAGAGATAGGGAAGCAGTACCTCCAGGCCGCCTCTGTGGTAGAGGTGGTAGCCAATTACGTTCAGGTATCCTAACGGAACCGAACCAATAAAACTCACGATAAAACCGACCAGTAGATTTTGCAGTTGCCTCATACAGTGAATTCCGCCAGCAGCCGGTTCCGGTGGTTGTGCTCCCGGTATTCCACCATGCCCTCGCGATGCGTGAGGTAAGGTACGCCTTTTCGGTGATTTTCCACACTGATGCGGTACATGTGCCCGATGTGTCGCGACAGTTCCTTCCACGCAAAGAAAAGCGAATGGCGCGGGTCGTAGATGTGTGTGGGCTCACTGCCGGCACCATTAAGTTCCACCAGTTGGAATTGCCGGCCTTTTTGAAGCGCTTCAAGCGAATGATACATGAGGTCCATCCGCCCGAAATAAAAACCGTCCACTTTGGAGCAAACCGCGTCGATGGCGGCTTCCAATTCCGGTGTTTTCCAATGCGATACATCCGTAAACTTGGCACCCCGACAGTGGTTGCCATAGGGCACCACGACCTTTTTTTTCCCGGCCGGAAGTACTTCGTCGAGCATAGCTCCATATTCCTTTTCCAATACCGGTAGTTGCATTTCATGACGCGGGTCCCTAGCCAGGAGTGTTCGCAAAGTAGCCACGCCGTCACCTGTCACCGATAGGAATTCCTTGGCCACGATGCCCGTTATACGCCCTTTGGTTTCGTGCGGATAGCGGATATAGAAGATACCCACTTCGTTTTCATACGGAATCAACTCCTGCAACAGGTAATCAAAACAAGCCGTTTCGGCATAAGCCGCCAGTTCGGCTTCATTTTCTATTTTCCGAACGGCAGACCCGCGCAATCCCATATCGGGTTTGGCAATTAGTGGGAAGCGCAGGCCGTTGCCAGCGAGCGATTCCTGTATGAAGTCTACCGCCGTTCGCTCCGGAAACCAAAGTGTCTTCGGATACGAGCCATCCGGCAGCAGGTCGTAAATGTCTTTTTTCGATTCGTTGATAAAACCTCCATTCCGAAATCCCGGATTGGCAGCGTTAAAGAAAAAAATAGTGCGGCAGCGAAGCGCATACCATGCCCATTGGAAGTAAATCGGAATGTATACGATCTGGAAAGGCCAGTATTCCCAATGCAGCACTTTGTGTAGAAAAAGCCTCATTTTTCAGCCGGTACGGGTTGTATAACGGGTTCTGTTGCCAGGTCATGATGCGTCAGCCGCACCGCAGCACCATCGATTACCGTCTGCGTGATGCTGACGGTCTGTAAATGACTGCCGCGTTCGATCACCAACCCGTCGTGACGGTCGTCTTCATGGGAATGCCGATGGAACTCAAACAAATCTTCCGGCGTAGGTAGGGGATGGTCGAGCAAAAACTCACGGAACCAATTTTCACGTTGCCTTCGTACCTCGAGCGGATACAGGGTAGAAGACGACCAGATATGATCATCCGCAACGGATAAACCCACAGTGTCTTTTTCAGTTCCATCCCAGCGAAGTTGATAAAGCAAAGACGCGTGATAGAGTACGACCGTAAAAGGCTCAACGTTTATAAGGTCAATCTCCTTCCACGCTGCCAACGGTTCGTCCGTCGCGAAAAAATCGAGTAGAATCAAACCCCGACTCCGACGATACGGTGGCGCATGCCGGTGTTTTTCGGCTGCTCCATTCAGCAATACGGCTGCATTTCCGATGTTGTCAACCACAAACCACGTTCCTCCTGCCTGTGGATCCTGCGGGAAACGGATCGTCTTTCCGTTTCGCTCCTCCGTCCGGATGTCAAACGCACGCCGACGCGGCTGTTCGTCGCGGTTAGAGGTAATAACGGCCGTGCCGTGGCGCAATACGAAGGTTACGGTGCACATTGTTTTCGGTATTCTAGGGTTGCGCGGGCCACGCCAAACGACGGGCTCAGGGTCACGCCTTCTTCTTCCGGTAGTGCTACCCGAATCAGTGCCTGGTGGTGTACGCAGTGGTCAAGGTTGAATAATAATTCGCGGTAATAGTTCGTCGCGATATGCTGCACGTCGCCATCCGTTGTCACCTGCAGGAACAATGGCTTATCCGCACGGTCAAGGCGCTGTTCCAACCCGCCGAGTCGCTGCAGCGCCGCCTGTGGGTCTGATTGCAATCTACGGTCCCGTTCCCGCGCATCGTAGTTGACGATGCCGCCGGAATATTGCGAATCAAGACAGTCAAACAATTCAATGATGTGACGGGTATGCTCGCCGATACTCGCGCCCGACAAGGCGTCGCAGGGCTGTGCATACCGCTCGGGCGTCAATTGTTGCAGTAACGACGCCATTTCGGCAAAGCGGTATTGGATAGCGGCTATCAGCATAGTCAGGACTTTCTAAAAAACGGTAAGGTGGCCCTACCTTCAAATATCAGTAAAATTGCGCACACAAACGTTACAACCGCCAATATAAATAATTCGCCTCCGTCGTTCATGACTTCCAGCCCCAATACGGTTAGGTGCGACAAAATAGCGCCCGCCATGACGCCAGCGGCCAAAAGCGCACCCCAAGTGGTAGTTCTGGGATACAGAATGAGGATGGCGGCAATCAGTTCGGCTATACCCGATCCGATCCGCCCGAAAGGTTCAACGCCCAGCGTCGAGAAGATATACACGCTTTCCGCTGCGCCGGTGAATTTGAAGAAAAGGGTCTGCAAGAGGATTCCGGCCGCTATCAGCCGAAGTATCCAGACATAGGCATTTTTCATTTGTCAAGGAATTTTTTCCAGTTACTATCTGCCTTTTTCTTCAGGTTGCCTTCATCTTTGTTCCAGCTCTTCAGCGTATTGTTGAAATATGCGTTGTAGAACAGGTACAGTTTGCCGTCAAGGATTTTATACGTCTCCGGGTCGACTTCTACTTTCTCACCATTTGCGCCCATAGCATACGCGCACCATCCGCCATACTGTGGTTCATACCGCTCCGGATCTTTCAGGAACGCTTCGCGATCGGCTGCGTTGGCAAACCAATACGTAGCACCCTTGTAGGAAGCCGCCAGTTCTTTTTTTCCTTTCACTGCTTTCTTGGAAAAATACGCCACAGGATCATACCCCTGTATCGCGAGTCCTTTTTCGAGATTGAAATCCCTTTTCCGTTTTTCGACGGTTTGTCCGATCGAAAGGCTGACGGCCAGTACCGACATCGCCAACCCAAATAACATACGTGTTTTCATCTTGTTTGGTTTTGGGTCAAAGGTATCCCGACCCTAAAAAACCAAATGTCGGCTGGTTTACATTTACGGCAAACTTTTACGGGAAAGCCTTATTTCACTTCGACTATAACGCAAGATACCCTCATTTTCAAGGTCGTGCAACAGTTGCACCGCAGTCTGTCGCGACGTGCAGATCAATTGCGCAATATCGTTTTGGGTGAGGTAGTTCGGGATCCGGATGCCGTCTTCCCGGATTTCGCCGTCGCGTTCGGCCCAATCGTCCAGGAAATGCAACAGGCGGCTGCGGGCATCTTTCGAAATCAGGTTGGTGTAGTTGTTCCGGATGCGCTTCATCTTCAACCCCACGAATTTAGTATAAGAAACTGCCAGGTCGGGGTGGCGTCGCATCAGGTTCTCAAAATCGGCTTGCAGGAAACTGCAGATGATGACATCCTCCGACAGTACTTTCGCGTATTCATGTCCGTCGCCGTTGCCTTCCAGCGTCAATTCGCCGAAGAGGTCGCCTTTGCGGATAATGTCCTTTACCGTTTCCGTGCCATCTTCATCCAGTGATACGATTTTGATCGCCCCTTTTTTCAATAGGAAAATCCGTGGTGCTTCCACATCCGACAGCTCAATGGTATCCCCGCGTTTCGCCTTCCGGAAACCGGTGATGATACACAATTCCCGGATCTGTCCAAAACTCAGTACGCGAAACAACTTATGGTCGCGGAGGTACCAGTATTTCAATTCCTCTGACATGGTGACGGCTTTAACGCTAAAATCCGTACTAAAGATAAAAAAGAAACCCTTCCGTCGGGAAGGGCTTTTTTTTATTGGGTAAGAATCGCTCTCGAAATCACGATCT
>DATGXZ010000317.1:0-5476 GCA_035298445.1 Flavobacterium sp. | reverse complement strand
ATTGCCGAACAGGTCGATTGCGACAAGGTCATCGTTGATGATTTCGACTCGGCCGTCTATGCCGTAGAACACCTTATAAAGACAGGATGTCGTCGTATCGGCCTTTTTTCAGCCATCGACAACCTGAGCGTCGGGAAACTCCGCGCCAAAGGCTACCGCCAGGCTCTGCAGGCGCATGGCCTCGAAGTTGATGAGAATCTGGTGGTGCTTTGCGAATCGGAAGATGATTTCAACACCCGCGCCCAGCACCTTTTCGATACCCAAACCATTGACGGCGTATTCGGCCTCGATGAGCACGCGTCGACCATGGCACTCAAAATTGCAATCAAGAAAGGCATCCGGATCCCCGACGAATTGCAGGCAATTGGTTTTGCCGATGGCGTATGGTCACGCCGCATGACGCCAAGTCTTAGTACGGTAAGCCAACACGGACCCGAAATCGGCGCAGCAGCAGCAGAACTGTTGATCAACCGGCTTGAAAGCAAGGAAGAACACCTGCCGTCGCAGACGAAAGTCGTCAAAACGGAACTGCGCCAACGCGACTCGACAAAAAAAGTCGGATAGTTTATGTTTTTTCGCGCAACCGTCGACCTAAAACAGCATCTCATCACTAATGGGAGCGGCGAATTTTTTCGGCTGCTCGCATCACACCATTGTATATGACGCAAAAATACCTCTCGTTTATCATTACGCTTTTATTTTGTAGCTCGTTCGGAAGTCTCTCCGCACAGGACGTTTTTACCGTGGCCCGTACCGGCACAAAAGCAGATATGCAGCGCATTGTCGCACAAAAGGCAACGGCTGTCAACGAGCGTAACGAAAGCGGCTTCACCCCCCTTATACTCGCGGTTTACCGCTCGAACAACGAGGTGGCGAAGTTTCTGGTCGATAACGGCGCTGATGTAAATGCGGGTTCCGGTATGGGAACGGCCCTGATGGCCGCCATTGTCAAAGGAAACGCGGAGATGGTGTTATACCTGCTTGATCACAAGTCCGACCCAAATCTAAAAGACGATAAGGGTATGACGGCATTAATGTATGCCGCAATGTTTCGCAGCGCGTCGCTGATAAAACCCTTGCTTGCAAAAGGAGCCGACAAAACGGCGAAGGACGCCCAGGGAAAGACCGCTTTTGAGTATGCTGTCTTTTCAGGCGATGAAGCCACCATCAATCTATTGAAGTAACATCAAAAAATAAATACAAATGAGAAAAACTACTTTTTGGCTTTTTATACTGGTGCCCGTTTTCGCCTTCGCGCAAGTGAAGACGACCGGAACCGTAAACCTGTCGGCCAATGTAAAAGCAAAGCTTGACCTTGACAACGACACGTCGATCGCCACACTCACCCTTTCCGGACCTAATGACCGCTGGTTCGCGCTGTCGTTAGGCTCGTTTACGAATGGAATGGCGAACGGAACCGATCTGGTATACTGGAACAACGTAACACTCGTCGATGCCAAACAAAACGGGCAGGGAAATACGCCTTCAAATGATGGCACCAACAACTGGACGGTTGTATCCAATACGAACAATTTGCCCGCGACGGGACAACGAACCATCGTTGCGACACGCGCTTTTTCAACAGGTGACGCGAATGATTTTACATTTTCATTCAGTGCGGCCAATATTGACATGGCCTGGGCGCGTTCAAGTTCAGCCAGTTATAGCTTGTCCAATCACGGCAGTACCAACCGTGGAGAGGCCCTCAACCAGAATTTCACCACCCTCGGTGTCGAAGATCTGTCCCTGGCGGCATCCGTGGTGTATCCAAACCCATCACAAAGCTGGTTCGCGGTGAAAACGAAGACGGCGCTTGAGCGGATCAACGTCTACTCGCAAACGGGAGCCTTCGTGAAAACGGTAGAAGTAAAGGCATTGGAAGCAACTGAGGTGCGTGTTGACGGACTGTCGTCGGGCATTTACCTGCTCGAATTGGTAAACGCCAGCGAGAACGCCTGGAAGAAACTCATCGTCGAGTAATTCTTCCTGTAATGGATAAAAAACAAAGGGCGGTCTTCTCAGATCGCCCTTCTTTATTTTAATGTGCTTCCAGCCAGTCGCGGCCCATGCCCATGTCGACTTCCAGCGGCACGGCCAGTTGCCAGGCATTTTCCATTTCATGGCGGATCATCGGTTGTATCTTTTGGAGTTCGTCGTTGTAGACGTCAAACACCAATTCGTCATGCACCTGCAGCAACATCTTGCTCTTCCAGTTTTCTGAGGTAAGCCGTTTGTGGATGTTGATCATCGCAATCTTGATGATATCCGCCGCACTTCCCTGGATGGGGGCGTTCACCGCATTTCGTTCCGCTGCGCCGCGCACCACGGCATTCGCCGAATTGATGTCTTTCAGGTAGCGGCGCCGTCCGGAGATGGTCTGCACATAACCGTTTTCCCGCGCGAAGGCCACCTGGTCGTTCATGTAGTCGCGCAGTCGCGGATAGGTTTTGTAATAGGCGGCAATCAGGTCGGCACTTTCACTTCGTGACAACGACGTCTGGTTACTGAGTCCGAATGCCGATACACCATATATAATACCGAAATTAACCGTCTTCGCATTCCCGCGTTGTTCCCGCGTCACTTCCTCAGCCGGCACGTTAAAGACCTTGGCTGCAGTTGAGCGGTGGATATCCTCGCCATTCTGGAACGACCGGATCATGTTTTCTTCACCCGATAATGCGGCAATGATGCGAAGTTCGATCTGCGAGTAGTCGGCGGAAAGAAGCGTATGGTGCTCATCTCGGGGAATAAACGCTTTCCGGATCTGCCGTCCGCGTTCGGTGCGAATCGGGATGTTCTGCAGGTTCGGGTTATTCGAACTAAGACGGCCGGTTGCCGCAACGGCCTGCATGTAGTCGGTGTGCACGCGCCCCGTTCGGCTGCTTACCTGCAACGGCAACGCGTCGACATAGGTGCTTTTGAGCTTGACCATCTGGCGCCAGTCGAGGATGTCCTGCACGAACGGGTTGCTGAGGGCGAGGTAGGAGAGGACTTCCTCACCGGTGGCATACTGCCCGGTCTTGGTTTTTTTCTGTTTACCTTCCCCAATCTTCATTTTTTCGAAGAGGATGTCACCCAACTGTTTGGGCGAACTCAGGTTGAACTTTTCGCCGGCTGTCTCATAGATTTTCATTTCGAGTGCGCGGATTTCCTGGTCGAGTTCCTTTGACAGCGATTGCAGGAAGCCCACATCGAGGTTGACGCCTTCCATTTCCATATCCGCCAACACGGATACCAACGGAATTTCGATTTTCTCGAATAGGCTTATTGTACCCGTTTGGGTCAGGATGGGCGCGAACTGCTCTTTCAATTGTAAGGTCACGTCGGCATCTTCGGCCGCGTATTCTTTTACCGCGTCGAGTGGTACGTCACGCATGGTTTTCTGCCCTTTGCCTTTCTTCCCGATCAATTCTTCGATCGATTGGGGCGAGTAACCCAGATAGGTTTCGGAAAGCACGTCCATGTTATGGCGCATATCCGGGTTGATAAGGTAATGCGCAATCATCGTATCGAATAACGGGCCTTTTACCGTTACCCCGTAATTCGACAATACCTTCAAGTCGTATTTGACGTTCTGGCCCACTTTTTCAATGTGTTCCGCTTCGAAGAAGGGTTTGAATTTGTCGACGACGGCCTGGGTTTCGGTTCGGTCTTCCGGCACCGGCACGTAAAATCCTTTGCCTTTTTCCCAGGAGAACGAGAGTCCCACCAGTTCGGCCGTCAGCGGATCGATGCCCGTGGTTTCCGTATCGAAACTGACCGACGGTTGCTTCAACAGGTCGGTAAGCAATAGCGAAATACCAAGATTACCGGTCACAGATTGATACAAATGGTCGGTATCGGCCAGCGTTTTATAATGGGAGGAAATGCGTTCGCCTTCTTCCCCTTCCACCGAAAATAGGTCGAATTGGTCGGATCTGGTAATGGTTTTGGTCGGCGCAAGTCCTTGTGTGTCTGTAGTATCATACCCCGTTTTAGGCGAGAAGAACAAGGTGTTGAACTGCTCGGCCATGCGGCGGAATTCCAGGTCCTGGAAAAGTGCTTCCACTTTGGCTGCATCCGGTTTTGACAGTTCGTAATCGGTTTCGTTGAACGTCACGTCACAGTCACAGATGATGGTCGCGAGTTGTTTCGATAAGATGCCAAGGGCTTTGTTTTCCTCGATCCGCTCCTTCATCTTTCCCTTCAACTTATCGGTGTTCGCCAAAAGGTTTTCCATCGAGCCGAATTCCTGCAATAGCTTCTTGGCAGTGACTTCGCCCACGCCGGGCAGACCGGGAATGTTGTCGACGGCGTCACCCATCATCCCAAGGAAATCGACTACCTGCATCGGCGTCTCCACCCCAAAGCGTTCCTGCACTTCTGGAATTCCCCAGATTTCGATGCCGTTGCCAAGGCGCGCCGGGCGGTACATGAAGATGTTCTCACTTACCAACTGCGCGTAGTCTTTGTCGGGCGTCACCATAAACACCTGGTAGTTCTGCGCTTCGGCCTGCTTGGCGATGGTGCCGATCAGGTCGTCGGCCTCACAGCCCGCTAATTCGATGATGGGGATATGCATCGCTTTCAGGATTTCCTGGATATACGGAACGGCGATCCGGATGGCTTCCGGCGTTTCGTCGCGATGGGCTTTATAGGCGCTGTACATTTCTGTTCGTACGGTGCTGCCTTCCTTATCGAACGCCACCGCTAAATGATCAGGTTTTTCCCGTTTGATCAGGTCGAGCAGCGAATTCATAAAGCCGAAAATGGCCGAGGTATCCATTCCTTTCGAGTTGACCCGCGGGTTCTTAATCAGCGCGTAATAGCCGCGGAAAATAAGGGCGTAAGCATCGAGAAGGAACAGTCGTTTCTGTGGCGTCATGGCGGTAAAGTAAAGAAGGTAAAAATACGGAAGTTTCGCGAACGGCATCCGGCACGTTAAATATTTGACAATGCTTTTTCAAGTGCGTTCAACTATTTCGTTACTTTGCTCAAAATCATTTGGATGTTCCGTTGGTTACTCTTGGCGCTGCTCATTCTGGTAGCCGAATTATTCCTTTTCAGGGCCTTTCCCGATAAAGAACTTTCCCGTTACGTACTTTACCCGCTGCAGGTCGTGCTGTTTGTGATCGTGCTGGTCGAGTATTATTCCTATGTAGGTTTTTCGGCTATTTTGGTAAGCCGTCAGGCGCGCATTGCCTATTGGGTGATTACGGCAGTTGTATTATTGTATGTGGTAGGATCCATCCTGTCGTTTGACCGCGCCGTCGGACAAACCCGTAAGAGCCTGATTGCACTGAGCCTACTGTTGTTGGTATACATCCCAAAAATCGTTATTGCTTCAATCATGCTGGGTCAGGATGTGGTACGCGAGTTCCTTTGGCTCGTCGGGCATTTCCGTCGCACCGCCGGTGAACCGGTACCCTTGCCCGGTCGTCGGAAGTTCGTCGGACAGATCGCCCTCGCATTGGCCGCGCTTCCGTTTGCGGGCATT
>DATGXZ010000316.1:0-1968 GCA_035298445.1 Flavobacterium sp. | reverse complement strand
CCCGCGTCAATGCTTGAAATGACGGGTGCCGGTAAAGACCATTGCCAGTCCGTTTTCATTGCAGTAGGCGATGCTTAATTCGTCTTTGATCGAACCACCCGGCTGGATGACTGCAGAGATGCCCGCATGGTGCGCAATTTCGACGCAATCGGGAAACGGAAAGAAGGCATCGCTGGCCATAACCGCACCTTCGAGTGAAAACCCAAATCCCTGGGCTTTTTCGATTGCCTGGCGTAAGGCATCGACCCGCGAGGTTTGTCCGGTTCCGGACGCAAGCAAGGTGCCGTTTCTCGCCAACACGATGGTATTCGACTTGGTGTTTTTACAAATTTTCGACGCGAAAAGCAGGTCGTCGATTTCCTGCTGGGTCGGCGCTTTTGCCGTGACGGTGGTCAGCCCTTCCGCACGGTCCGTCACGTCATTGCGGTCTTGTATGAGTAAGCCGTTCAAGGCGGTGCGGACTTGCTTTTTCGGAAGTTCGACGTCTTTCTGCACCAACAGGATACGGTTCTTTTTTTCTTTCAGTATCGCCGCTGCTTCATCGTCAAACGAAGGGGCGATCACCACTTCGCAGAACAGTTGGTTGATCTCCGACGCGGTATCGGCATCGATGCGTCCATTCGCAATCAATACGCCACCAAAAGCCGATGTCGGATCGCCGGCTAAAGCAGCCAGGTAGGCCTCTTTCATGGTCGGACGCGTGGCGATTCCGCAGGCATTGTTGTGTTTCAGGATCGCAAATGTCGGGGCATCGCCTTTGAACTCGAGAATGAGGTTGACGGCGGCATCTACGTCAAGCAGGTTGTTATACGAAAGTTCTTTTCCGTGCAATTTGTCGAACATCCGGGAGAGATCGCCGAAAAACCAGCCGCGTTGGTGTGGGTTTTCACCATAGCGAAGGGTTTCCCCGTCTGAAATGCTGGCTTTATATACCGTTTCTTCCGTGTTGAAATAGTTGAAGATAGCGGTGTCATAGTGCGACGATATATGAAAGGCTTTCGTAGCAAAGGCCTTGCGCTCGTCCCAACTGGTTGCTGCGCCGTTCTTTTTGAGTATGTCAAGAAATTCGGGGTATTGGGCTACCGACGCAATAATGACGGTGTCTTTAAAGTTCTTCGCCGCCGCCCGGATGAGGGAGATGCCCCCAATGTCGATTTTTTCGATGATATCAGCCTCCGGCGCGCCGGAGGCAACTGTTTGTTCGAACGGATACAGGTCGACGATCACGAGGTCGATCTGGGGAATGTCGTATTCCTGCATCTGTGCCACGTCACCCTCATGGTCCTGGCGGTTCAGGATGCCACCGAAAATCTTCGGATGCAGGGTTTTGACGCGTCCGCCGAGAATCGACGGGTACGAGGTGACGTCTTCTACCGGGATAACGGGGATGCCTAAACTACGAAGGAATTCTTCCGTTCCTCCCGTTGAATAAAACGTGACGCCCTGCTCGTGCAACAGGCGTGCGATCGGCTCGAGACCGTCTTTATAGAAAACGGAAACCAGCGCCGACCGGATGGGTTTTGTCGTGCTCATGAAGTTGTTGTGTTTGGTAAAGTAGTAACCCTGAACGGTCAACCAGGCTGCAAAAGTACTTGATTACGACCAAAGATGCACGATTGGGCTGTAACAATTTTGCCTTTACGGACACTAAACCGGAGGATCCGCGTGATTAGGTTTTGTCGCGAAAATGTCGGACTTTTATCCAACGCAAAAAAAGGCGGGATGCTGGTATACCTAAGGCTTTTATCGGAAAGTTTCCACTTCGCGCTTCAGGCGCTGAAAAACAACAAACTTCGAACGTTTCTGTCCCTTCTCGGGGTCACAATCGGTATTTTCTCGATTATCGCCGTGCTTTCGGCGGTCGACTCACTTGACGCGAAGTTCAAGAAAGACCTGAGTGCGCTCGACAAAAACACGGCCTTCCTGTTGCGTTTCCCATTTGGCCCAAGTGACATCCCACAATGGAAG
>DATGXZ010000315.1:0-2393 GCA_035298445.1 Flavobacterium sp. | reverse complement strand
GGGTTTTAATCCGAAGTTAGCAGGCACTTCCGGATTGGTGTATGCGATGCGGAAATCGACGATGGTTCCGCTGTCATCGCGAACGGGTTCATAACTGGCAATGCCGTAATGGGTAGAATGTAATATGGCTTTCAGGAACGCCTCCGAACGCTCCAGTTCCCGCAGGCGCAGCTCGGGTGACAATGTCGCGTTAGGGTCAGATGAAGATGTAGGCATGATTGGGAAGTAGGCACGTCTCCTGAAAGATACAAAAAATCGTCGGCGTTTGAATGGGGTGCATCGTCTGATGCGAAAAAAAAAGCTACTTTTGAGTCAACCAACCTTAAAACACCAATACAATGGGAGAACTTTTTTTACACTGTGCCGTAGCGGCACTCGTGAGCTTTGTGGTCGGGTTTATCTGGTACAACCCGAAAGTATTTGGCAACGCGTGGATGAACGCAGCCGGACTTACGGAAGAAAAACTCCGGAACAGTGGACGTAACATGGGCGTCGTATTCCTTCTATGCTATGTCTTTGCTTTCATGGCCGCCATCATGATCCAAAACATCGTGATTCACCAGATGGGCGTTTACAGCTATTTTGGTGACAGTCCGGAAAAGTTGAAAGCGTTTATGGATGCCGCTCCTGAATTTGAAACGAAATGGCGTACATTCAAACACGGCGCGCTCCACGGAACCATTCTCGGCGTTTTCCTGGCATTGCCGATGGTCGCCATCAACGCGATGTTCGAAATGAAATCCTGGAAATACATTTGGATCAATACCGGTTACTGGCTGGTCTGTTTCATTTTAATGGGTGGTATCCTTTCCGCCTGGATATAACGCACAATACGCATCATCACCGCCCCATCTAATCGGGGCGGTTTTTTAATGGATTCCATTTCCTTTACTTTATACGCTTCCGCGGAAGCGCTGCCTTCCGACTGGGACGATTGTACCGGCGGAAACATCTTTCTCTCGCGTTCGTATCTTTCCGTACTTGACCAATCGGGACCTGACAATATGGACTGCCGGTTCATTGGTTTTTTCGACGGACCAAGATTGTGTGGGGTGCTGTTGTCGCAGTTTCTCGACCTGAACCGCCTCGAATCGTTTGGCGAACGCGACAATTGCATGAAAACGACGGTTCGGAATTTCGTCTTCCGGAAGTTTGCCTCGCATGTGCTGTTCATTGGCAATAACATGCTGACCGGCCAGAATGCTTTTTACTTCCAGCCCGATATCCAGCCGGACCGCTACCTGCCGGCGATCGGCGATGCGATACAGTCGCTGCAAACGTACTATAGGTCGCAAAAACGGCGCGTACACATCACCTCAATCAAGGATTTCCTGCCGGGGCAACTGACACAATTGGAAACCTACCTGCCAGGGTACGTCCGGTTTTCTACCCAACCCAACATGGTATTCCACATTCCGGAACGATGGAACTCAATCGACGATTATGTAGGCGATCTTACCAAAAAATACCGCGACCAGTTCAAGCGCTCCCACAAACGGGCGGACGGCATCGAAAAACGGAAAATGAAATGTGAGGAAATCGAACGGCTCGAAACCGAAATCGACCAACTGTACCGACACGTTGCAAAGAACGCCCCATTCAACACCTTTTTCCTGACGAAAGGCCACTTTGCGGATCTGAAGCGGCGTCTGGGCGACCGCTTTCATTTCTACGGCTACTTCCTCAACGATAAACTCGTCGGGTTCAACACGCTGATTCGAAACGGAACGGCTATGGATACCTATTTTCTCGGTTACGATGAAGACATCCAACGCGAGAAAATGCTCTACCTGAACATGCTCTACGACATGGTGGCCTACTCCATCCGCAAAGGATTCCGCGCGGTGGTGTTCGCCCGTACCGCCCTTGAAATCAAAAGCTCGGTGGGGGCTGAGCCGGTTGAAATGCTCGGACTCATCCGGCATTCGAACCCACTCATCCACCGATTCCTGGACCGTATCTTCCGATTACTAGAGCCGAAAACGGAGTGGCAACAACGCCATCCCTTTAAGGACAGTCCGTCTTAAGCAACGGTATTGGCTTTCTTCTGACGCGCCGGCAGCTCCGTTGTAATACGAGGTGCTTTGACCGTCAATGTTTCCTCTTCAAACGACAAGTGTTTGTGGATGGTCAGCCGCGCCATCAGGTAGCTTACAGTTGACTCGGCCCCCTGGTTCAGGTTGACGCAGGTTTCCTCTAGTCCGTCATAGCATCCGCCTGTTTGCGGATTATAGATGATCTGGTTCAAGTGGTTATTCCCCAAAAACCAGTTAAACGCTTTCTCCATTTTTTTCAGATAGGAACGGTCCTTGAACACATCATGGAACTTCCGTAGTGCCAAAATGGTGTAGGCGACGTCAATCGGCTGCTCGCCAAATTCCTCCTTGTCTTTC
>DATGXZ010000314.1:0-10444 GCA_035298445.1 Flavobacterium sp. | reverse complement strand
TAAACAGTTCCTGTTGCGTAAAATCCGAGGCTACTTTTATAGGATTCGGCGTCATTTGAGAAGAATTGGGCAAATTCGTCTCCGGTCTTACGGCCGTGTGCTACCCAGGTGTGGTAAAGCACTTCGTGGGTGTTCATGTTTACGACCCACAGGCGCTTGGTGTTGGAAGAGAGACTGAAATCGGCTATAGCCAATACGTCACGCGTGATGACACCGGCCGCGCGAAGTTGGAAAAATCCCTTGGCAGCGGCTTTGAAACAGTCAGACGATGGCAGTACTTCGGTGCTTTTCGCCAGATCGCGGTACACGAGGTCGGCCGGCTCTTCCGACGTGGCAAAGTGCACAGCACGTGACGTGGGCACAACGGAAGGGGCCGTCAACAACGACGACAGGAAAAAAAGCGACGACAGGAAATAATAGGTCATACGATTCGTTCAGGTAGCAGGCCGATTCATAAAAACCGTGCCAAACCGCTTCGACAACAAAGGTTTAACAAAAATGCGCCAAAATCCTTTCTATAACGGATTTTTTTAAAAATACGTATGCCAATTAGTGTGTTACAGGCCATTATTTCTATTTTTGTGACGCTAACTCAACCTTTTATGCTCCGGACGCCCAGGCTGTTTCCGCTTATCTGCTTATTGGCCAGCCTGTCGTTGATGGCGCAGAAAAAGACCGTGCGCACTTCATTTACCGACGCCTCCATAAGCATTGACGGCACCATGGAAAAGGCTTGGGAAACAGCGGAATCGGCGACCGACTTTGTCATGTACCAACCCGACAACGGCAAGTTGATCGCACCCGAAAAAAAAGCAACGGTACGCGTTTTATATAATCAGGAAGCTCTTTACATATTCGCGGAACTACAGGATGACCAGCCGGATAAAATCCTGAAGGAAATCACACAACGCGACAATATTGGGGTGGCGGATATGTTCGGCGTCTTCATCAACGGATTCAACGACGGCCAGCAGGATTTCCAGTTTTTTGTCAGTGCTTCGGGTGTGCAGATGGACCGCCTCGCAACGGAAGACAATGAAGTCGCGCCGGATAATTTCGGACAGGATTTTTCATGGGATGCCATTTGGGACAGCGCCGTCCGACTGACATCAACCGGCTGGAATGTAGAAATGAAGATTCCTTACGCCGCCTTACGCTTCTCTGACGCATCCATACAGACCTGGGGCATCAACTTCTATAGGGGTATCCGGCGTGACCGGCAGCATTACACCTGGAATCCCATCCGTTTTGACGAAAAGCTGACACGGACGCAAAACGGTTTACTCGAAGGATTACAGAACCTAATGCCCCCTACCCGCTTGTTCTTCATTCCCTACACCTCGTTTTACCATGAACAGGGACCGGCGGGAAAAGATGACCGTTTAAAAGCCGGACTCGATGTTAAATACGGCATCAATGAGTCGTTTACGCTAGATGCCATCCTCGTGCCGGATTTCGGGCAGACGAAGTACGACAACCTCATCCTAAACCTATCGCCCTACGAACAGCAATTCGCCGAAAACCGACCGTTCTTTACCGAAGGCACGGACCTGTTCAGCAAAGGCGACCTCTTTTACTCGCGCCGGATCGGTGCCGCGCCATCCTTCGGATATACGACCTATGACAGCGCGACGGAAACGCTCGACCAACCGGCTACTGTCAACCTGTTGAATGCGGTGAAAATTTCCGGGCGCACCAATCGAGGGCTTGGCATCGGCGTGCTGAATGCCGTGACGGAAGAAACACATGGGGCCGTAACTGACATCGCCACCGGAACCAAACGCAGCGTGGTCGTCGAACCGCTTACCAACTATAATGTGTTGGTGCTCGACCAGCGTTTCAACCAAAATTCGTCGGTGAGTTTGGTGAATACAAACGTCACCCGCGATGGAAGTTTCTATGACGCGAATGTATCGGCCTTCCTTTTCAATCTCAACACCAGGAAAAACACCTATAACCTCTCCGGCGACTTTAAGTACAGTTATATCGAAAGCGATTACCAGGGCTTCAAAACCGCTCTTAACCTCGAGAAGACGAGCGGTCAATATCGGTGGTCGTTGTTCGGGAAGTATATTTCGAACAACTACGACATCAATGACTTGGGGTATATCACCCAGACCAATTACCACAACGCTTACGCCGACGCCAGCTACCGTATATTGAATCCGACCAAATGGTTCAACACCTTCCGCGTCGATGTGCGTTCGTCGGTCGAGTTACAGAACAACACCGGAAAGCCACAAGACGCCTTCTTCAATGTGGGTGCACAGGGCAATTCGGTGGTCAATGACTATTATTATGCGTTGCTGCAACTCAATCCTATCGAGACCTTTGACTTTTATATGCCCCGGTCACCCGGACGGTTTTCGTATGTGCCGAAAAGTGCGCTGGCACAATTGATTTTCTCGTCAAACTACAACCGCCCGTTTGCGCTTGACCTCAATGTTGTGGCGCGAAAGTACGACGAAGACCGCCGTCTGACGTATGCGTGGAATTTCAGCCCACGCTACCGTGTCAACGACAAACTCATGCTCATTTACAGCTTTGAGTATTCCCGCGACCTAAGTGATCGGGGGTATGTGGGCAACACCGATACCGACATCCTGTATGCGGAGCGCGATATCAAAACCATCATTTCACAACTCAGCGCCAAATACGCGCTAAATAATAAGATGACGCTCAACCTCAGCGCCCGCTATTATTGGTCGTTTTCAGAAAACCGAGAACTGTTCACCCTGAGCGATGATGGGTACCTTGAACGAACAGACTTCATTGCCGGACTTGATGATAATTTCAACGTCTGGAACATGGACCTCAATTATTCGTGGTGGTTTGCGCCGGGCAGTCAATTGTCGGTGCTGTACCGTAACAGCGCGCTCGATTACACCAATATCATCCGGCACGGTTTCAATGACAACGTGCGGGAGTTATTCGATGACAACCTCAACAACGTATTTTCGATAAGCGTGCGCTATTATATCGACTACAATTCGCTGCGCCGTAGGAAATAAGAGGTTAAAAATATGACAATATTCCGCGTCGCGATGGGCAATCACCTATCTTTGCGAAAATTGTCAAAATGTCCAAAAAAGTCATCCTGATGATACTCGACGGCTGGGGCAAATCGCCCGACCCGAAAGTATCTGCCATCGACAACGCACGCGTTCCGTTTATCAAGAGCTTATACAACCAGTATCCGAGTGCTGAACTCCGCACCGACGGCCTCAATGTAGGACTGCCGGAAGGGCAGATGGGAAATTCGGAAGTAGGACACATGAACCTTGGCGCGGGTCGTATCGTGTATCAGGATTTGGCCAAAATCAACCTTGCGGTACAACACCATACGTTGAAGGAAGAGCCCGTGCTCAAGGAAGCCTTCGCTTACGCAAAAGCCCACAACAAACCAATCCACTTTCTGGGACTTCTGTCTGATGGCGGTGTGCACTCGCATACCTCGCATCTCATGGGCCTTTTGGACGCTGCCGAAGAAGCTGGGTTGGATAAACTGTTCGTACATGCCTTCACCGATGGTCGCGATGTCGACCCGAAATCGGGCGCCGCTTATGTGCGCACGTTGGTGGATACTCTTTCGGGAAGACCGGCACAGCTTGCCTCGATTATAGGCCGTTATTACGCCATGGACCGTGACCGCCGTTGGGAAAGGGTGCGACTCGCCTATGACCTTTTGGTTAATGGAAAAGGAACGCCGTCGCTTGATGCCGTCAAAAGCGTGGAGGAAAGCTACGCGGCAGGTGTAACAGATGAATTCATTCAGCCTATTGTGATGACCGGAACGGATGGTCAACCACTGGCTACATTACAGCCCGACGATGTGGTGATTTTCTTCAACTTCCGGACCGATCGCGGTCGTCAGTTGACGGAAGTACTTACCCAATGGGATTGCCATGAGCAAAACATGCACATCGTCCCGTTGTATTATGTGACGATGACGAACTACGATGAGAGTTTCCAGGACATCAAAGTCATCTACAACAAAGACAACATTACCATGACATTGGGCGAAGTGCTCGAAAAACATGGGAAGAAACAAATACGGATCGCGGAAACCGAGAAATATCCGCACGTGACCTTCTTCTTCTCAGGAGGGCGCGAATTGCCGTTCGAAGGTGAATCGCGGATTTTGTGTCCGTCGCCCAAGGTAGCCACGTATGACCTCCAACCCGAAATGAGCGCCTACGAACTCGCTAACGCCCTCGTTCCCGAACTCGAGAAGAAAGAAGTGGATTTCGTTTGCCTGAATTTTGCGAACGGCGACATGGTAGGCCACACCGGCGTATGGGAAGCGGCCATCAAAGCCTGTGAAGCCGTAGACGCCTGTGTTGAAAAAGTCATCACGGCGGCGCTTGCGAATGGCTATACCACTATTGTCATTGCGGATCATGGGAATTGTGATACGATGGTGAATCCGGATGGCAGCCCGAACACGGCCCACACGACCAATCCTGTGCCGATTATCCTGGTGGATCCGGAACTGACCTCTATCAAAAGTGGGGTGTTGGGTGATATTGCACCGACCATCCTCGACCTCATGGGTATACCGCAACCGGATGTCATGACGCGGCAGTCGCTCCTTTAAAAACGCTAGGCGATGAAACGACTCCTGCCCCTTTTATTCTTCATAACCTCACTGGCATCGTTCGCGCAGCAGGGCGCCCCTTCGTGTGCGGAACTAGCGGCCAACTCGTCGCAATACCAAGCCTGCGCCACCACCATCACCTTCGCCAGTTCTACGAACAACAGCAGCGGTGAGTCGTATATGCCCAGTTGCTTCGATACAAACCTGGCAGGACCCAGTTGGTTTTTTATCAAGATCGCCACATCGGGGAGTATTAATTTCCAGATACAACAGGTAAATGCGGCAGGCAACCTTGCGGACGTCGACTTCACACTATGGGGTCCTTTTACCTCCCTGACAAATGTCTGTTCGAGTTTGACGCCGGCTCGGGAAGTCGATTGCAGCTATTCCCCCAGTGGATTGGAAAACGTGACCCTTCCGAATGGCGTCGCGGGCGAATTGTATGTGCTGGTCATCGATAACTTCTCTCAAACCGCGGGCAATATTACCATCACGCAAACCGGGGGCGACGGCAGTTCCGACTGTAGTTTCCTTTCGGACGTTGATATATTGGACGATACAGGCAACGAAATCCTGCAGCTGGATTATTGCCAACCCACTACCAAAAATCTGGTAGCAACCGTTGACACTTCCGATTTTACAGGGAACCCTGCCGACCTTCGCTTTAACTATAAATGGTATAAAGACACCGTATTGGTCTATACCCTTACCGACGATACTTCACCGACCAATACCTATGTAGCGGCCGACTCCGGTATCTATCGGGTGGAGATGACCTCTTACGATGTGACGGACCCGCCATTAGACCCGTCGACACTCACAGTCAGTGCGGATGAAATAACGTTGAATTTCTACGAAGCCCCCATCGTTACTGTAACGACTTCTTCGAATTGCCTTCAGGCCGCGCCACAGTTACAGGCGACGGTCAGCAATCTCGGGGCAGCGCCGGTAAGCTACCAATGGTTCCGGGGAACGACTTCGATCTTGGGTGCCACCACCGCCACCTATACACCCACACAGGCCGGAACCTATTTTGTTCAGGCCAGTAACCCCGGATGTACGGCGGTTAATTCAAACAGCATTGTCATCTATCCTATACCTACGGTCAACATTACCGGAACGACTGCTATTTGCGAAGACGACACTTACACCCTAACCTCCGCTGTCGCCAACACCGGAAGTGCCACGATTACGTACCAGTGGAATAAAGGCGGCAACCCGATTCCGGGCGCGAACGGCGCGACTTTTGTAGTATCGTCAGCCAACCAATCGCCGGGTGCTTCTGAATCCTATACCCTGACGCTAACCCTCGATGGTAGCTGCTCAAGCGTATCGAATGCAGTAACGATAACACTGAATCAAAAACCCGCACTTGCCTCAAGTCCGGTGGTATTGAAGCAATGCGATTATATCGCGCCGAACACCGACGGAGTGGCCATCTTTGACCTTACGCAGGCTGCGACCGCGCTGACCAACAATACGGCAGGTATTACGCTTTCGTACTTCCTTGATGCGGGACTTACGCAACAGATAGCCAATCCGTCGTTGTTCACCAACACCACGCCGTTCAACCAGACCCTTTATGTCACGGGCCAGTTTCCCGGGCAGGTACCGGTATGTACATCCAATGTGGCGGTTTTACAATTGGACGTCGACCCGACGTCGGTAGCTTCGTATCCGAATTTGGCCCCGGTTTGCCCGGAACTGAACCAGGGGTTTGGCTTTTTCGACTTTGAGACCCAACGCGCCCTGATCAAAACGACCTACTTCCCCGCGACCAACGTCAACATCGCCTTTTACGCCAATGCGACGGATGCTGCTGTGGAAAATGGTGCGCTTGACAATACATCACCGATCCCAACGGGCAACAACACGATTTATACCCGTATTGAAACGAACAACGATTGTGCGGGCATCGGTACTTTCTCAGCCGATGTCTATATAGCGCCGGCTTTGACGAATGTAGTCGATTGGGAACTGTGTGAAAGCGAACCGGTGATCTTTTCCGCTAAAGACAGTGAAGCCCTGACCGGACAGGCCGCTACGGTATCAACCCAATATTTTGCATCGTTTGAAAACGCCCGTCAAAACATCGCGGCGTTCGATAAAAATGCCGATGCAAATTTTCCTATTGGCACCACCACGGTATATGCGCGTCTTTCAGACAGTGCAACGGGTTGTTTTTCGATCATTGATTTTGATGTAAAGGTGTATGATGAGCCGAACATAACCGCTCCGACGCCCATGTCGAATTGCAGCGGCAGTGTAGGCACGTTTAACCTTGACTCACGTATTGCGCAGATTACCGGCGGCAACGCCAATTACGGCGTGCAGTTTTTTGCTTCCCAAGCGGACTTTGATTCGGGTATCGCAATAACAAACACGAATGCCTATCAATCCGGCAACCGTACGGTACTGATTTTGGTGACAGATCCTACGCAACACGGCTGTACGTCACAGACCACGCTGACGCTTTCCGTAAGCGAACGTCCCGGTGCCGCGACGAATCCGGATATCCTTCAACTTTGTGATGACAGCGGTTTCCATGCGTTTGACCTAACGGAACGCGAACGGCAGATGGCGGGTCCGACCCCGTTGGCCGAATTGGAATTTTTCTATTACGAATCGCCCGACAGTGCGGAGGCCAACAGCCCTGACTGGATTGCTGACCCGACCCAATACGTCAACCGCGATCCGCAATACCAGAAAATTTACGTCCGGATCAACAGCAAAACGAGCTTCGACAGCGAAACCGGATTACCGTGCTACCGGGTTCTGGAACTTGAGTTGTTTGTGCGGCATTCCCCTCCGGATAACCTCCTGAAAACACCCTATCACATCTGCGTCGACAAAGACGGAAATGTAGTAAGTCCGGCACTCATCGAAACAGGTTTATCCGAAGGTTTCCAGTTTACGTGGTATGAAGGGCCAGACGCCGTGCCGGGTTCCGAGCGGCCGACCAACCAGTCGTTCTTCGTGGCGACCGAACCGGGCACCTACTCCGTGCGGATTGTCGACTTCCGGTACACATCCTTGTGCGACATTGTGATCAATTTTACCGTACGCAATACCGAGGTGCCGTTTTCCATCAGTGGAAATCCGGCCGACCTCATTGCTTTTGAAACGGACAATACGCTAACGGCGGTGGTCGATCCACCTTCCTCAGATTATGAATACCAGCTTGACAATAACGGTTGGCAGGACAGCAATGTGTTTGTGGATGTAAAGGAAGGGCTTTACCGCCTGACCGTCCGCAGCAAATACGGATGTGGTGAGGTCGCGACCGACGTAGTTGTCGCCGATTTCCCGCGGTTCTTCACGCCGAACGGCGACGGTTTCCACGATACCTGGAACATTGACGGACAGGAAGCGCTTGACGTTTCGGTCGTGTATGTCTTTGACCGCAATGGGAAGTTACTGCGTTCGATTTTCCGGGATGACACCGGTTGGGACGGCACCTATAACGGGCGACCGATGCCTGCCGACGACTATTGGTTTGTCGTACTCTATACAAAAGGCGGTATCACGAAAGAATTCCGGAGCCATTTCGCCCTCAAGCGATAATCCGGAAAATCGTACTTTTGCAGCCTGAATCCATTCGCATGATTATCCCAAAAACGGCCGAGGAGATCGAACTGATGCGCGAAAGTGCGCTGATCGTATCGAAAACGCTTGGCATGATTGCCCAGGAGATACGTCCGGGTATTACAACACTCGAACTTGATAAAATGGCGGAGGCCTTTATCCGTGACCAAGGCGCTGTGCCCGGTTTTCTCGGACTTTACGGCTGCCCGTCGACCTTGTTGACCAGCGTCAACGAACAGGTCGTGCATGGCTTGCCAACGCACCGCCCGATTGAGGAAGGCGACATCGTATCGGTCGACTGCGGCGCGCTGAAGAACGGCTACTACGGCGACCATGCCTACACCTTTGAAATCGGCGACGTCGAGCCGGCAACACGCAAACTGTTGCAGGTAACCAAAGAGTCCCTTTATATCGGCATACGCGAATTCAGGGCCGGCAACCGTGTAGAAGACGTGGGTAACGCGATCCAGAAATATACCGAATCATTTGGCTATGGCGTTGTGCGTGAGCTGGTGGGTCATGGTATTGGGGAAAAAATGCACGAAGAACCGGAGATGCCGAACTACGGCAAACGCGGTCGCGGGAAGCTTTTTGTAGAAGGGATGGTCGTGGCCATCGAACCGATGATTAACATGGGTACCCGCAACATCCGGACGCTCAAAGACGGATGGACCATCGTAACGGCTGACAAGAAACCAAGCGCCCATTTTGAACACAACGTGGCACTGGTCAACGGAAAACCGGAACTGCTTTCGACCTTCGCCTACGTATACAAAGCCCTTGGCATCGAATCGGATGAAGAGAACGAGTTCCGTCAAAAACCCCTGGTGATTTGAAAAAGATCTTCCGCTTCCTGCTGAATACGGTACCGCGGCCCTTGCTGATCCGGCTGAGCTATCTGGCGCGTCCGCTTTTGGCGGTATGGATGAAAGGCGACCGTTTCACCGACCCTATCGACGGGAAAAGCTATAAAAGTTTCCTCCCGTATGGCTACGGCCATCAGCGCAGCAATGTATTGGCTCCCGGAACCTTATCGCTGGAACGCCACCGTTTGTTGTGGTTGTACCTTCAGAATGAAACCGACTTTTTCACGTCGCCTAAAAAAGTGCTGCATTTCGCGCCTGAACAAGCTTTCTACCAGCGCTTTCGCGGCATGGCGAACCTCGATTATACTACTACCGACCTGTTATCGCCCCTGGCGGACGTGAAAGCGGATATCTGCAACCTGCCGTTCGCTGATGACACCTACGATCTTATCCTGTGCAACCACGTGCTTGAGCACATACCCGACGATACAAAGGCCATGCAGGAATTGTTCCGGGTGATGAAACCTGGCGGCATGGGGATTTTTCAGATACCACAGGATTTGTCACGCGCCACGACCTTTGAAGATGATTCGATTACCGACCCGAAAGAACGCGCGCGCATTTTCGGCCAGTATGACCACGTGCGGGTGTACGGCCGCGATTATTTCGACAAACTGCGCAGCATCGGTTTCCGGGTAGTGGAAGAAGACTATACCACACGCATTGCACCCGAACTCGTTGAACGATACGGACTGGCGAAGGGTGAAGTGATACCGGTGGTGTTCAAGGGTTGAGGGTTCATAGTTCATGGTTCGTAGTTCATAGTTCGGGGTTACTGGTTCAGGGTTGAAAGTGGAGTTGGACTGAGACTGCGACTGCGACTAAATTCGCGTGAGGGGTGGCAGCGGCAGCCCCCGAAAGCCGAAGGCTGGTTTTTGCCGGCAGGCGGGTGCGACCGCAGGAAGCGCCCGGCGACGTTGCAAAACCGACTGAGGCCGAGGGGCTATAGCGGACGGCCCGACGGCGCCCCGTGGCTAGTTGAAGATAATCGAAAACTGCCAACTGCGACTGCCAACTGTTTACTAAGAAGGCGCCGGCACGCCATAATAAAGTAGGCAGTAGGCAGTGGGCAGTAGGCAGTGGGCACCCGGCACGCCCTAAAAAACAACAGTCACCTATGCGAGCCCGAGATTTGCCACTTGCTCCTGACTCCAATTACTAAACCTATAAGGTTTTGAAAACCTTGCAGGTTGGAAGAACGGGCGAGGATACGTCGCGCACTTGCTACTCGCTACTTGCTACTCTAATTAAACCTACAAGGTTTTGGAAACCTTGCAGGTTGGCAGAACGGGCGAGGATACGTCGTGCACTTGCTACTCGCTACTTGCTACTCTAATTAAACCTACAAGGTTTTGAAAACCTTGCAGGTTGGTATTCCGGCAATATAGGTCATACT
>DATGXZ010000313.1:0-8345 GCA_035298445.1 Flavobacterium sp. | reverse complement strand
CTTCCCAATGCCCCGTCTTTGATTTATCCGGGAAAGAACCAGGAGAAACTCCGCGCCAAACGCGACCGCCTGCTGGCCAAATTGTGGAAGGAAGCCGTCATCGACGAAGCGACCTATCGGTTATCCGTGGCGGAACCCCTGCCGCAGAAGCCCTATCCGCTTCCGACATCGGCACCACACCTGCTGCAGCGTGTTGCCAAAACGCGCGAAGGACAATGGGTGCGGTCGACGGTCGACATCCACCTGCAGCAACGTGCGAACGACCTGGTGCGGTTTTACTATGGACAATACCGCCAAAACGAGATTTACAACATGGCGGTTTTGGTGTTGGATGTGCATACGCGCAACGTCATCGCCTATGTGGGGAATACGCCTACGGATAGCGATCACCAGAAAGACGTCGATATCATCGGGGCACCACGCAGTACGGGGAGTATCCTGAAACCGCTATTGTATGCGTCGATGCTTGACGAAGGGCAAATCCTTCCCCATACGCTGGTGGCCGATGTGCCGACACAGATATCCGGATACACCCCGCAAAACTTCAACCAAACCTACGACGGCGCTGTTCCCGCCAGTCGCGCCTTATCGCGGTCGCTTAACATTCCGGCCGTTCTCATGCTGCAGGATTACGGCATCGGGAAGTTCTATGACCAGTTACACCGCTTCCGGCTACGCGACATCAATCGTCCGGTGGGGCAATACGGGCTCTCGCTCATCCTGGGTGGAGCCGAAAGCAATTTATGGGATCTGTGCCGGACGTATGCGGGCCTGTCGTCCACCGTTACCTATTTCAACTCACACCAGGCCCGGTACCGTAAAGGCGAGTTTGCCGAACCGAACCTTGACAACAACATGCAGGTCGACTTTGGGGAAGAAAGTTTCCAGAAAACGATCGTGGGTGCGGGTTCCATTTACCTGGCGTATCTGGCCATGGAGGAAGTCAACCGGCCGGAAGGCGATGAGGCCTGGAAATTCTATGACAGTTCGCGAAAAGTGGCCTGGAAGACCGGCACCAGCTTTGGCAATCGCGATGCATGGGCCATTGGCTCCAGTCCGGATTATGTCGTCGGGGTATGGGTAGGGAATGCCACTGGGGAAGGCCGTCCGGAACTGACCGGTGTCGGATCGGCGGCACCTGTGATGTTTGATGTGTTCAACCTGCTTCCGCGCAAGCGATGGTTTGCCGCTCCGTTGAACGATTTGGAAGAAGTGGAAGTATGCGCCCAAAGCGGATTCCTTCCCCAAACATTTTGCCCTACCCGAAAAGAGTTTGTCCCGTTGAAGGGAAAAACGTCGTCGCTTTGTCCGTATCATAAGCAAATCCATACGGATGCGTCCGGTCGGTTTCGGGTGAACAGCAGCTGCGAGGCCGTTGACAACATCGTCACGCGGCCCTGGTTCGTGCTGCCTCCGGTAATGGAATGGTATTACAGGGGACAACACATCGATTATGAGCCGTTGCCGCCGTTCCGTCCGGGTTGCCAGTCGCCCCAACAGGCCACGATGGATTTCATCTACCCCAAGGCACATACCAAAATCTACCTTACCAAGAATTTCGACAGCCAGGTGCAACCCGTCATCATCAAAGTAGCGCATTCCGACCGCGAAAAACAGCTGTTCTGGTATATCGACCACCGGTATGTAGGATCGACCAAGACCTTCCATGAAATGCCGTTGAAAGCCAAAACCGGACGGTATGACGTGACGGTGACGGACGAAGACGGCAACGAAATTCACCGGGTCGTCGAAATCGTGCGCAACTAACGGAACCCATCGCTAGTGCAACCCGCACTTTTGGCAATTGCCCCACGACGGGTATCGCTTTTTCATGTATTTTAGCGACTTACCCATTTGATATGTTCAAGACGCGACGCGATCTCATCTTCATCCTACTGGCCGGTATTTTCATTACCAACGCCGTCACAGCCGAGCTCATAGGCGGTAAACTCATCCAGATCGGGCCGTTTGTGATGAGCATGGGGATCATTCCGTGGCCCATCGTATTCCTGACAACCGACCTTATTAATGAGTACTACGGACACAGCGGTGTTCGGAAGCTGTCGTTGATTACGGCCGGACTCATCGGCTATGCGTTCCTGATCCTGTATGTGGCGATCCACGTGCCGGCAGCGGCGATCAGTCCGGTGACCGATGCCCAGTTCACGCCCGTATTCAGCCAGTCGATGTGGATCATCGTCGGAAGTATCGTTGCCTTCCTGGTGTCGCAACTTATTGACGTATCGATTTTCTGGTTCTTCCGAAATCGCACGGGCGGCAAGATGATCTGGCTGCGCACGACAGGATCGACCATTGTGTCGCAACTTTTCGATTCGTTCATTGTGTTGGGTATCGGATTTTACCTTCCGAGGAAGATGGACCTGCCGAATTATATTTCCTCCGGTCTCACCGGATATACCTTCAAACTGGTGGTCGCCATTGTGCTGACGCCGCTGATTTATTTAGGGCACCATAGCATCAAACGCTATTTAGAAACCGATCCTGCACATGGAAAAAATACGTTGTAAATGGTGTGTCGGCGACGCACTGTATGAGAAATACCACGATGAGGAATGGGGCCGTCCGGTGAAAGACGACGCCACGCTTTTTGAATTCCTGATCCTTGAAACCTTTCAGGCGGGCTTAAGCTGGATCACGATTCTGCGGAAACGCGAGCACTTTCGACGGGCGTTCGATCAGTTCGACTACCGGCGGATCGCCGACTACGATGATACGAAAGTAGCCGAATTGCTAGAGGATACGGGAATTATACGGAACCGTCTGAAGGTGCTTGCCGCTATCAGCAACGCACGTGCTTTTATGGAAGTCCAACGCGAATTCGGAAGTTTTTCCGATTATATTTGGGGCTTTACAAACGGCCAACCGATTGACAATCCCATTCGAGACCTGTCGCAGGCGCAAGCCACCACGCCGCTTTCAGATGCCATAAGCAAGGATTTGAAGAAGAGGGGTTTTAAGTTTGTTGGATCCACCGTGGTGTACGCCCATATGCAGGCCACGGGTATGGTGAACGACCATGTCGCGGATTGTTGGACGCGCCACGTTTAATACGATCGATAGTTTATGAAGTTTTTTTCCTTAGTGACACTCCTTTGTGTTTTTTTTATTTCCTGCCAGAATCCAAGACAGGAACTTGAGCGTTTCGTTAAAGATTATAACCAATCGTCCGTACAGTTGTACGAAGATGGGGATGTTTTATCGACACAGGCGGAGGTGAGAGACGACAATCGTGTCGGCATTCGCATTGAGCTCAACATTCCGAACACGGCAATGGAGAAGCAGTATTTCATGAACTTCGTGCCCTATCTGGCCGATAACCTGGCCAACGACAGCTATACCAAACCGTTGGTCGATAAAGGGGTTATTTTTGAGCTTGATATAATGGCTCTCGATAAATCGCGTATTGCCCGGATTGTGTTGAATAAGGCGCGGATGGACAAATTGATCCAAGGGTTGGCAACGAAGAAAATTGAGAACCCCGTGAACCCGAACGGTATCATACCCGGCAACCGCGTCATCCTTCCCGAACTTCGGAAGAGTGTGAATGTCGTACGTCGTGGACTTCCGCTTGTGGATGAGAAAGAAGGGACTACCATTACCGACATTGATATCAATGCCGATATGGAACTGGAGTACCATATCACGGTCAAGGAACCCTATGCCTCTATGATTGATAACCCGGGGGTGATGCAGGAGATCAAGCGGTTGGTCATTCGAAACAGCGACCTCGCTGCCATACACAAGCTCGTAGGGGTACACGGCATCCGAACGATGCGGTTCAAGTATTTCGATCCCAAACACAAGGTTCTGGGCAGCTTTTTGGTGAGTTATGAAGAGCTCTGGAACCGCAGGGAGAACAATCTTGCCGATCCGCCGCAATAGCGTGCCTTAGCGCGGGGTTCGGATGAGGTCCATAAACTGTGTCCGGGGAATCTCACGGCAACCTAACGACGCCAGGTGGGGGTTGTGTAGCTGGGCATCCAAAAGGCGGTAGCCGTCGGCCTCTAGTTTTCGCGCTAAAAAGATAAAGGCTGCCTTTGACGCGTTGGGTACCAGCGAAAACATACTTTCCCCACAAAAAATAGTGCCGAGGTCGATGCCGTATAAACCGCCGACCAGTTCTCCATCCTGCCATACTTCCACCGAACGGGCATGTCCGAGGCGGTGTAATTCGCGGTAGGCTTCCACCATTTCGGGGGTAATCCAGGTTTCGGTCTCACCTTTTCGGACAATGTGGCGGCAGTGGTGGATAACCTGGTCAAAGGCCTGGTTGAATGTGATGGTAAAAGGGTTCTTTTGCAGCAGCAGGCGCATGCTTTTGCTGACCTTTAGTTCGTCGAAGAACAACACCATGCGCTTCGGAGGCGCCCACCATAAAATAGGCTCCCCTTCCTGAAACCAGGGAAAGATGCCCGACCGGTAGGCCAGCATCAGCCGTTCGGGTGACAAATCGCCGCCAATGGCGAGAAGTCCGTGGCGATCGGCTTTTTCCACCGGAGGGAAATACAGTTCCTTTAGCAAAAAATACATGGCGCAAAAATAAAAAACCCGACGCGTTACCGGTCGGGTTCAGGAGTGTCTTTTTGCGATTAGAAGGGAAGATCGTCGTGTTCCTCTTCATTGAAGTCGGTAGCCGGCTCAAAATGTTGCGGCATGGCCGGTGCGGCAGGCTGTTGCGCGTACTGTGGTGTGGCAGGCGCTTCCTGGGCGAGGCGCTCGATACGCCAACCCTGAATTGAGTTGAAGTACTTTGTTTCGCCCTGGGGGCTCACCCATTCGCGACCGCGAAGGTTGATTGATACGCGCACCGGTTCGCCTACTTTGTAACTGTTGAGCAGATCGCATTTGTCTTGCGTGAACTCCACCATGATATGTTGCGGGTATTGCTCTTCGGTGGTGACTACCAGTTCCCGTTTGCGGAACGACGCGCTCACTTGTTGCTCGGGATTGATGACCTTGATTCTTCCTGTAACTTCCATTGTCTGTATTTTTTAAATTCAAATTCGCTCGGCCAGAAGTGTTTTCCATGCAGAAGACACATTGCCTTCGTCGAGATATTGTTTGGCCTTTTTGTGGATTTTCTCTTCGTCGCCGGCGCTGAGTACCGCTTTTACGGCGATGGTTTCAGATACGAATGCCCTGATTTCGGCCGGTGACGGGAGTGCTTCCACGTTGCCCAATTTACCAAAATCATTTCCATCAAAGATACGGCTTTCCCGTATAAATGCCGGAATTTTATCAACACCGATGCCTAGTGTGGAAAGTGGCTTCTCTACCTCGAAAAGCCCCTGGTTGGCGCGCGAATACCAGTTACCACCCATACGTGCCACGAGATCGATCTTCACCGCGTCGATGTTGCCTTTTTCGTCAAGGATGTTTTCGTCTACGTGGATTTTCAATACCTCACAAATCACCAGATTGCCGGCACCGCCATTTTCACCGAGGCTGATGACTTCGTTTACCCGGCACTCAAATTGTACGGGGCTCTCGGCGACACGGAAAGGCCTAACGAGGTCGGAGGCGATTGGGGTAAGTCCGGATTTAGTGAATTCGTCTACTCCCGCAGGGTATTCCGTACTTGACAGCGACGATTGCTGGACGATGGCATAATTGACCACGTTGATGACCACTTCAGGCACAGCCTGCACATTCGTAAGGGTGTGCTTCACGGTATTGTCGCGTACGCGTCGCGAAGGCGAAAACACCAGGATGGGCGGGTTGGCACTGAATACGTTGAAGAAACTAAAAGGTGAAAGGTTGCGATTGCCGTTCTCGTCGATGGTGCTGGCAAAGGCTATCGGACGCGGACCGACCGCGCCCTGTAAATACGATTGGAATTGGGCGGTAGACGCCCCGTCGGGTGTTATAGAGATCATGTTGTGAAACGTTTTGAAGTGCAAAGGTAGGCATTCGGTTGCTAGTCTCGTGCGGGTCGTCCGAAGCGCGCCCGAGGCCGGCTGACATTTGAAAAAACTGTATCTTTAGCACACAAACGCTTTGCATGGATCTCTCCGAACGCCGGAACCGCGCCCGATGGGTCATCGTCATTACGTCATTGGTGGTCGTCTCGCTCATCGTATGGAATACTTATTCGTTTTTCCAGATTTTCAAAGGGGAGGAGCGCCAGAAGATGGAGTTATGGGCTTCGGCGCAGACTTCATTGCAAAACCTCGATCCGAATAACGAACTCGATCCATTGGTGCTTGACGTCCTGCAGAGCAATTCCACCATTCCGGCGGTGCAGATGGAAAACGGACGGATCATCAGCCAAATCAATGTGCCGGAGGATATCAGCAAAGACAGCAAGAAGATGGCGGCGTTTATCGATCGCCTGAAACAGGAGAATGCCCCGATCGTGAATACGTATGCGGAAGGGAAAACGACCTATGTCTACTACGGAAATTCGTCGCGCCTGAACCAGTTGAAATATTATCCGCTGGCGTTGTTGCTGATTATCGTGTTGTTCGTGACACTCGTTTACAACTTCTACCGAAGCAACAAAATGGCCATCGAAAACAAGCTATGGGCGGGTATGGCGAAGGAAACGGCCCACCAGATTGGCACGCCGCTGTCTTCGCTCATGGGTTGGTTGGAAATCATGAAAGCCGATCAAATGGATGCGGTGATGGTGGCGGAGATTGAAAAAGATATCCTGCGGTTGCAGTCGATTACCGACCGTTTTTCCAAAATCGGATCGGAACCGGTGTTGGAAGAGTGCGATATCATTGCCGAAACAGAACAGGCGTATGACTACCTGAGAGCCCGTTTTTCAGCCCAGATTCAATTTACGTTCGCGGCACCCGAGCATCCGATCAAAGCCCGTATCAATCGGGCGCTGCATGGCTGGACAATCGAAAACCTGGTTAAAAACGCCATTGACGCCATGCGGGGTCGCGGCGCACTTGATGTTACCATCATTGATGAGCATCCGTTTGTTAAAATCTATGTGTCGGATACCGGAAAAGGGATTCCCAAGAAACAATTCCGCAAAGTCTTCGAGCCGGGCTTTACCACGAAAAAACGCGGATGGGGCCTCGGTCTGTCATTGACGAAGCGCATCGTTGAAGAATACCACAAAGGGCGTATAAAAGTGGCGCGTTCGGAAAAGGGGAAAGGAACGACGATGCAGGTCGCATTGCCTAAGACATAGAAAGGCTATAGGTTCGCCTGTATCGCCGCAATGATGCGTTTGAAGTCATCGTCTGACAGTTTCACCTTCCGCTGGAACCGCATGTCGTCCATGTCGTGTAAGGGGATGAGGTGGACGTGCACATGAGGTACTTCCAATCCCACCACAGCCACACCGATTCTTTTGCAGGGGACGGCTTTCTCCAGCGCCTGGGCGACTTTGCGTGAAAAGGCCATTAAGGCCAGATAGTGCTCTTCTTCCATATCGAAGAGCTTGTTGATTTCAGCCTTCGGGATACAAAGTGTGTGGCCTTCGGTGTTAGGGTTGACATCCAGTATGGCAATGAAGCGATCGTCTTCTGCCACGATGTGTCCCGGAATTTCCCGGTTGATGATACGGGTAAAAATCGATGCCATTAGTCGCGCGAAATTTCAAGTATTTCAAACTGCAGTTTCCCGTTAGGAACCGTGATTTCGGCTAGGTCACCGACCGATTTCCCTAAAAGGCCTTTGCCGATGGGCGAGGTTACGGAAATTTTGTTGCTTTTCAGGTCGGCTTCGCTTTCCGCGACCAGGGTATAATTCAACACCATGCCGTTGCCGACGTTCTTTATCTTTACCTTCGATAGTACGAGTACTTTCGACAGGTCGAGTTGCGATTCGTCGATAAGACGGGCATTGGCATACAGGTCTTCGAGTTTGGAAATACGCATTTCCAGCAAGCCCTGTGCTTCCTTGGCGGCATCGTATTCGGCATTCTCCGATAAATCGCCTTTATCGCGCGCTTCGGCAATGGCCTGCGACGCCTTCGGTCGCTCGACGTTTTTCAGTTGGTCGAGTTCGTCTTTCAGTTTTTTGAGGCCTTCGGCCGTGTAGTAGGATACTGTACTCATAGTTCAATAAAAAATTTACGGAATCGCCAGTCACACACTTTTTCCCTTGCATATGAAAACGACCGCAATCCCGTTATATAAACAGAAAAAATCCCATCGCGACGGGATTTCTTTTCACAAAGATACGTTTTTTCAACGATGCCGACGTATTAAACACCATCCGGCATCCGCCCAAAAGTAAAAAAATTAAATTTGTATCCAACAATTGCCTTGAAAAACGAAATGAAAAAAGTACTGCTCCTGGGATGGGGTCTTGGCCTACTGGCTGCCTGTTCATCCGACAACGTTCGCTACCGTAATCCG
>DATGXZ010000312.1:0-2774 GCA_035298445.1 Flavobacterium sp. | reverse complement strand
CGTTGGCTTTTTTGGCTTTGGCGCTTTTCAGTATCGAAAAGCCCCCCAGAATAAGTTCGCCGGCCTTGATAGCGGTTTCAGCAGTGGATTGCGGGTGGGCATATAAAAAAGTAATTGTGGCGAGTAGGGAATAAAGTGTTTTCATGGTGTGTAAATTGCGTTAGTAGTACCCTTGCCGCTTTTGATAGGTCCAAGAGGAATCTTTTTCACGTAGAAGTCGGATAAAATCATAGTGGTGCCGGGAACCATATAGGATGGCAACTTTATCTTTTTGGATGGAGTCGACAACGTGAAGGAGCCGTTTATTTCTCATTTCTACCAAAAGATAGTTAGACTCGCTTCTATTGATTTTTGCACATCGGTATCGTTTGTGTGGAGGCGTTTGGAGATCACATTCCGAAAGTTCTATTTCACCTCTTTCGGCCTCGTATTTCTTGACGAGTTGAAATAGCGTGTAGTCTGCCCAAATGTCACGGCGTCGATCAATGCCTGTGTTGTCTACCGTCTGGTGTGTAAGCCCTTTCATATTGGGGACATTTAGATTTTCGTCGTCTTTTGCATCTGAATAGTCACCAAAATAAACGCCCGTAATTTTTCGGATTTTCTTTTTGTAGAGGTCGATTTTGGGCAAATCGTCTAAAGAAGAAACAACAGCCCTTATTTCCTCGAACACCACTGTATACCCTTGTCCTCTCAGACTATCCAAAGTAAATTTTATGTCGGCGAAGTACTCGGGTTTACCTACGTGGGTGGCATCTATGAATACCAAATCTCGATGACCACTTTTGTAGTGATCAAAATGGACTTGGGTTTTACTGAGAAGTATCCGCGTCAAAATCGACTTACAGGACAGCAGTGTGAGGGATAATGCAATAAGGACTGTTGCTTTTTTCATAGTTATTTCAGCGATTTAATGACGGCGTCGAGTAATGCGGGTACAATTGCCTCGATAAGACGACCCGCAATCGCGTCGACCCAGCAATTGAATTTACATTTGCCTCTTCCCGGTAATTTGGTGCCATCTTCAGCGGTGTAGGAATCGTTACATCCTTGCAGGCACTTCGCCAAAAGAGATTCGCTTCCGGAATCAAAAGCGCGTAGGTTGTCTACAAAAAAGGTGGGTGAAATTGTCTTTCCGTCGACTATTGATTTTGAGAACTCCGCAGACACGAGTCCTCTTCCATCCTCCGGGATCACGAGCCGGATTTCCCCTTTTGCGATGCGGCCGTCTTTGTATTTAAGGGTAACATCGGCGGTGACCGTTTCGAATTTTGTCGACGTACTCTGCAACGTCTTAGGCAATGCCATTTTCACAAAAGTAGTTTGCGCGGCGGCGAAGGCACTGATGGCTACGGTAGCCACCAGGCTCAGAAAAAGATTTTTCATGGTGTACATAATTAGAGGTTACATTTTGTTTTTGTGTCGGCACTTCCCGGGTTGTCCGACGATGTAAAACTACCTAGGTTCGGACGATTGATTTTACGGGAAAACCGTACAAAATGTTAAATGTAACCTCGCTCGCGCGCTTCCCTGACGATGTCTTCGTCGGTGCCTTTTGCAATGCCGAAATAGTCTTTGATGCTGGCTTTTCGTTTTTCAACGGCGCTCTGCGACAGCTTGACCATGTCCGGAATGTTCTTGGTGCGGATACCTTGCGCCAATAGCTGGATAATCTGACGGTTGTAGCTGTCGAGATAGTCGCTTTTGGCTACCACATTTCGAAGATTGGCAGCAGCCGTGGCGGTCATGTAGGTTTTTCCCGCCAGGACGGTGTCAAACGCCGTCAGCAGGTCGTTGGCTGAAAAATCACTCTTTATCATGAGTCCTTCCGGCGCGCAGGCCTTCATGATATTGTAAAGGATAAACGCCTCCGAATGCGACGTCATGAGAATGATTTTAACCTTCGGATAACGAGTCCGCGCCAGTGCACCGAGGTCTTCACCGTTCATGATTTTCTGCTGCGGGTAGGGGGGCAGGCTCCAATCAAGGCAGATGACGTCGAAAGGAGGGCGGCTTTCGGGTTGTGTCAACATCTGAAACGCCTCTTCGCAACTGTAGGCTTCCGTAAAATGCAGGTCATGACCGGTGTCGAGGAAACTCAGGATACTCTTGTAGCCTTCGATCTGGGTGGGGTGGTCGTCGATTAACAAAACATGTAATTTCATGGCAGTTATGATTTAAGTGGAAGAATAAAGACCAAGGTAGTACCCCCTCCTTGCGTTGATTTTATTTTAAAGGATCCGCCTTGCTGCCGGATGCGTGTTTCCATATTGGTAAGTCCAAGCCCTTTTTTGATGGCCGATGGTGTAAAACCGATTCCGTCATCCGTCACGACCACCCATAAATGTTGTGTGCGTTGCTTCAGGGTGATGTGTACCGCTTTCGCCTGGGCGTATTTCCGGATGTTGGTAAGGGCCTCCTGTAACACCCGATACAATTGTATTTTCACCGTATTGGGAATGGCGTCCCACTGAATCGTGGCGTCCAGATCAAGATGGAATTGCGTGGTCGACACGTCCTTTGCTGATTGCACCAGCGTACGCAACAGGGCACTGAACGAACGGTCTTCCCCAAACAAATCGTTTTCGAGGTCATAGGCAATAGAACGTATTTCTTTTTCGACCTCCTGGATTTTGTCGATATGACCCAGGCACTTCGAAACCGTCTCGGGATCGCTTCGCTTGTTAAGCACGAACAGGTTAAGTCGAATACCGGAGAGTTTTCCCATCACCCCGTCATGTAATTCCTGTGAGATACGGCGCTTTTCGAGTTTA
>DATGXZ010000311.1:0-4126 GCA_035298445.1 Flavobacterium sp. | reverse complement strand
GGCAATATGAAAAGTACGATGCCGTAGTGGCCACCTACCACGATCAGGGATTGGTGCCGTTTAAAACACTTTCGTTCGGACATGGCGTGAATTATACGGCCGGACTCAACAAAATCCGCACCTCGCCCGACCATGGAACAGGCTTTGATATTGCCGGAAAAAACGTTGCCGATCCGAGTTCGTTCCGTGAGGCCCTATACCTCGCGATGGACATCTTCCACTCGCGGGAACAGTACGCTGAAATCACCAAAAAGCCATTGAAAGTCAAGGAGAAGCATTAATGAACAAAAAAATGTTCATAACGCTTTTGCCATTCTAATAAATTTATATCTTTGCACTCCGTTTCAGGTAATTGGGAAGGGAGGAATTGAAATGAAACAGTCGAATGAATTCCTGATTCCGTTCATCGGCTTGAAGATTGGGAAACACCCATTCGAATTCCGGATAACGGAAACGTTCTTTGAAGGCTTTGAATACGACGAATTTGATCGTTGTGATATCAAAGTACATGTGGTTCTTGAGAAGAAATCGACAATGCTCGAACTGGCGTTCCGCCATGAAGGCACGGTAGAAGTTCCTTGCGACCTTACAGGCGAATTGTTCGACCTGCCGGTGAAAGGAAAACTGCATCTGGTCGTACAGTTCGGGGATGAATTCAATAACGATAACGAAGAGTTGTTGATTCTCCCGCACGGTGAACACCAGGTCGATATTTCGCAGTATATCTATGAAATGATTGTACTCTCAGTTCCATTTAAACGCGTCCATCCGGGCGTGAAAGACGGCACATTGAAATCGCCTGTCCTCGACAAACTCCACGAACTGAGTGTCGGGGAAGTCGAAAAAAAAGAAGAAGAGACGGATCCCCGTTGGGATTCACTGAAAAAGTTATTAAAAGACAAATAATACTGAACGATGGCACATCCTAAGAGAAAGGTTTCCAAGACCAGAAGAGATAAGAGAAGAACGCACTATAAGGCAACGCCTGCACAGATCGCAACTTGTCCTGTAACAGGCGAGGCGCACCTTTACCACAGGGCGTATTGGCATGAAGGTAAAATGTATTACCGTGGCCAAGTCGTAATCGACAAACAAGAAGCTGTCGCTTAATATTTTACGATAAAATATTAGGAACTCCCACGCAATGGGAGTTTTTTTTGTTACCGGCTTTTTTGGCAATTAAACCCTGCCCCAAAGCCCTTTTGGAAAAAAATTCGTAATTTCACCTCCTTTCAGATCGAGCGGTTTGAAACGGAATAATTGAATCACTATGAGCAACATAACGGCCGCCATTACCGCTGTCGGGGGCTACGTGCCAGATTTCGTATTATCCAACCAATTGTTGGAAACCATGGTGGACACCAACGATGAGTGGATCACCACCCGCACCGGTATCAAAGAGCGGCGGATTCTCAAAGAAGAGGGAAAAGGCTCTTCTTATCTCGCCATCAAAGCCGCAGAGGATCTTTTCCGTCGGAAAAATGTCGATCCCGCTACCATTGATCTCGTACTGGTTGCATCCGCTACGCCGGATATGCCCGTTGCCGCTACCGCCGTCTACGTCGCTACGGAAATCGGTGCGGTAAACGCCTTTGCCTACGACCTTCAGGCGGCCTGTTCGAGTTTCCTTTACGGAATGTCGACCGCCGCTGCCTATATCCAGGCGGGGCGCTATAAAAAAGTACTGCTTATTGGGGCAGATAAAATGTCCTCCATCATTGATTATACCGACCGCGCTACCTGCATCATCTTTGGTGACGGGGCCGGAGCGGTGCTGTTCGAACCTAATTATGAAGGTTTAGGGCTTCAGGATGAGTTCCTTCGGTCAGATGGTGTGGGACGTGAATTCCTCAAAATCGATGCGGGTGGCTCTATATTGCCGGCATCCGAAGAGACCGTGAAAAACAAACAGCATTTTGTTTTCCAGGATGGTAAAACCGTTTTCAAGTATGCCGTTTCCGGTATGGCAGATGTCAGCGAACGCATCATGGAACGCAATGGTCTTTCAAAGGAAGACATCGACTGGCTGATCGCCCACCAGGCCAATAAACGCATTATTGATGCGACCGCAAACCGGATGGGACTGGAGGAGGCGAAAGTGCCTGTCAACATCCACCGCTACGGCAACACCACGTCTGGAACACTGCCACTGTTGCTGAGCGATTTCGAAGATAAATTCAAAAAGGGTGACAACCTCGTATTCGCGGCTTTCGGCGGCGGTTTTACGTGGGGCGCCATCTGGCTTAAATGGGCTTATTAACCGATACAAACACTATAAACGAATAACGTATGGACATCAGAGAAATTCAAAACCTGATCCGGTTCGTAGCCAAATCAGGGGCTACAGAGGTGAAGCTTGAAATGGACGACTTCAAGATCACGATCAAGACGACGACAGATGCCGGTACTCCGGAAGTAACGTATATCCAGCAAGCGCCTGCAAGCTTGCCACAGGCGGCACCCGCTGCACAGGCCGCTCCTGCTGCACCAGCCGCCACTCCGGCTCCTGCTGCTGCGCCAGCTGCTGACGATACGTCAAAATTCATCACCGTAAAATCGCCGATCATCGGCACATTCTACCGCAAGCCAGCTCCAGACAAGCCTGTTTACGTAGAAGTGGGCAGTTCGGTGTCAAAAGGCGATGTCCTTTGCGTGATTGAGGCGATGAAACTCTTCAACGAAATCGAGTCAGAATTCTCTGGAAAAATCGTGAAGATACTCGTTGACGACATGTCACCGGTAGAATACGATCAACCGTTGTTCCTGATCGATCCGTCATAAGTGTGATTTTGAATGCTGAATGTGGACTACCAACCGACAGCATGACTGTCCTACTTTCAAAATTCATGCTTTAAACTTCTAAACTTATGTTCAAGAAAATATTGATTGCCAATAGGGGAGAGATCGCGCTACGCGTCATTCGCACGTGCCGCGAGATGGGCATCAAGACCGTGGCTGTTTATTCAACAGTCGACGCCGAGAGTCTCCACGTAAAGTTTGCCGACGAAGCGGTATGTATCGGGCCGGCGCCGAGCAACCAATCGTACCTCAAAATCCCCAATATCATCGCGGCGGCGGAAATTACCAATGCCGATGCCATCCACCCCGGATACGGTTTCCTTTCTGAAAACGCCAAATTCTCGAAAATCTGCCAGGAGCACGGTATCAAGTTCATTGGTGCCTCCCCTGAGATGATCGAGAAAATGGGCGACAAAGCGACGGCAAAAGCCACTATGAAGGCAGCCGGCGTTCCGTGCGTTCCTGGTTCGGACGGACTGCTTGAGTCACTCGAGCATGCCAAGAAAGTAGCCAATGAGTCGGGTTATCCGGTCATGATGAAAGCGACAGCCGGCGGCGGTGGCCGTGGTATGCGCGCTATCTGGAAGGAAGAAGACCTCGACAAAGCGTGGGAAAGCGCCCGTCAGGAAGCCGCAGCGGCTTTCGGTAATGATGGGATGTACATGGAAAAACTCATCGAAGAGCCCCGCCATATCGAAATCCAGGTGGTTGGGGATGCCTACGGAAAAGCGTGTCACCTTTCTGAAAGGGACTGCTCCGTTCAGCGTCGCCACCAAAAACTGACCGAAGAAACGCCTTCACCTTTCATGACGGATGAACTCCGCCAGAAAATGGGTGAAGCCGCTGTGAAAGCTGCGGAATATATCAAATACGAAGGCGCTGGAACCGTCGAGTTTCTCGTTGACAAACACCGCAATTTCTACTTCATGGAGATGAACACGCGGATTCAGGTGGAACACCCGATTACCGAACAGGTAATTGACTATGACCTGATCCGGGAGCAAATCCTGGTAGCGGCTGGTGTGCCGATTTCCGGAAAGAACTACCTGCCGCAACTGCATTCCATCGAATGCCGTATCAACGCCGAAGATCCGTACAACGATTTCCGTCCGTCGCCAGGAAAGATTACAACCCTGCACATGCCGGGTGGCCACGGAGTACGTCTCGACACACACGTCTACTCAGGGTATACCATCCCGCCGAACTACGACTCGATGATCGCCAAATTGATCACTACGGCGCAAACCCGTGAAGAGGCGATCAATAAAATGAAACGTGCGCTAGACGAGTTCGTAATCGAAGGTATCAAGACGACGATTCCGTTCCA
>DATGXZ010000310.1:0-4573 GCA_035298445.1 Flavobacterium sp. | reverse complement strand
CCACTACTCCTTTATATCATCAAATCGGGCGGGTTGCTCGCCGGATTCTTCCTGTTCTACCACCTGTTGCTACGCAAAGAGACGTTTTTTAACCTCAATCGGGTGTTTTTATTGAGCGGACTCGTGATTGCGACCGTACTGCCGCTGTGCACCATACAACGGGAAATCACTGTGGAAAAGCCGGTTCCGGTGGCCCTGCCGTCGGTCATGCAGGCGCATCCGGTGGTGAAACCGCTGCCGGCGTCGATGGACCCACAAGTGCAGGAGGCTTTGCCGGTAGCACAGGTATCCCAGGCGTCTGAGGCGTCAGCAGCCGTAGCCACACCCGCGGTCGACTGGGCGGTAGTGATGTGGTATGTGTATGTCATAGTGGGTAGCCTGTTGGTGCTGCACGTGGTGTGTACGCTTTTTTCACTCTACCGCCTGTTACGCAAGCGGCAGGTGCGCCGTCACCCAGAGTACGCCTTGGTGGATGTAGAGGAAGAAATCGCGCCCTTCTCGTTTTTCCGCTACATCGTGTTGAACTCCTCTTTGTATACGGCACAGGAATTCCGCAGCATCCTTAGCCACGAGCGGGTGCACAGTAGCGAACACCATTCATTTGACGTGTTGTTTACGCGCCTGTTCTGTATTGTTTTCTGGTTCAACCCGGTTATTTGGATGTACCGCAAAGCCATTGCGCAGAACCTCGAATACATCGCCGACCGACGGGCTGTTTCCGTCGTCGAAGACCGCCGCGCCTACCAGTTTGCCCTGTTGCGGGTGGCCGGCTCGTATCGCAATCTATCGCTTACCAATCCCTTTTATCAATCATTAATCAAAAAACGAATCGTTATGTTAAACAAACGCGAATCCAGCAAAAAGAACCTTTGGAAGTACGCTCTTATTTTGCCGTTGCTGGCGGCTTTCCTGCTCAGTTTCCAGGTGAAACTCATCGCCCGTGAGGTACCGTCTTTGGTCTTGAACCAAATCGGTGACCCACTGAAACTCGTCATCGACAAGAACACCACCGATGCCGAAATCAAAGAGAAAACGGAGGCCATCCGCAAGGAGCACGGCATTACCGTAAAGGTGTCAAAGGTGAAACGCAACAGCCAGGGCGAGATCACGGGCATCAAGGTCGAGTATAAAGACAAAAAAGGCCGTAAAGGCGTGTCGCAGATCAGCAGTGACGAACCGATCCATCCGATCTTCTTTTATAAAGACGACAACCGGATTGGTTTCAGCGACCGTCGTGCGCCGATGATCATCGATACAAGGGACTTCCATGCCGGCGATTTTGATTTCGCATTCGGAGAGACTCCTGAAGCACCGGAAGCACTGGAAGCGCCAGAGGCGTTCGAAGTCCCGGAGGCTCCAGAAGCCCCGGAGGCGCCTGAGTTTGAGGAATGGTCCGACAGTTTCACCAGCTCCGTAACCGTCACAGACGTCGACGGTGAAGAGCCAATCGTCATCGTCAACGGAAAACGGATCGACGTTAAAGACCTCGACAAAGCCATGGCCGATCTTGATCCGAGGGTCCGGGCGCGCATCAAGGTATTTGATGAGGATGGTCGCATACGGGTCGAAACCGGCGATGAGTCGGAAGGTGATGTCTACATCATGAAAACCGACAAGATCCGTAAAAAGGCGATGGAAGACGCGCGTTTCCAAATGAAGAAAGCCCGTATCGAGATCGAAAAACAACGCCCGCGTATGGAACAGATGCGTAAGGAAATGGACGAAGCCCGCGCCCGGATGGAGGGCGACCGTGACGCACAGTTAGCCAAAGAACGCGAGGAAATGCAACGCGCCAAGGAAGAGATGCTGAAAGCCAAAGACGAGTTGGAAAAGGCGAAGGTGGAGTTGGAGAAGGCGAGGGCGGCGTTGAAGAAGAATTAGCGAATGGGGTAATTAGCGAATTAGCGAATTAGAAAATGAGATAATTAGAGAAACTGAGAAACTGAAGAATTGAGTAACTAAGGAACTGAGGGGATTAGAAAATGAGGAGGGCGTGTTTCTCGTGGCTCATGGACTAACGGACTCAGGAACTCAGGAACTCAGGAGCTAAGGGACTCTAACACCACCTCCATCAAAAGCAAAAAGGCTGCCAATGGCAGCCTTTTTTCGTAGTCCGGACCGTCGTGTTGCTGGCCGGTTTCCGCTTGTGTAAGCGCCGGCGTTCGGTGTTTGAGTGTGCACGAACGGGCGGAAAGTGCACACACCGTTTACAGCCTCCTCGACGAACTGACGGCCCGTCATCTTCGTACCGGACTACGTCTTTTTCTTTTTCGTTTTGGTGTCGGTTCTGGTATCCTTCTCATCGGCTTGCATCGCTTCCCGGGCGCGTTTGAGTCCGGTGGCGATGGCAATGCCTTCTTCCATCCCTTCCTTCAAAAGGGCGTTCGCGATCTCGACGGCTTTTTCACGCAGGGCACGCGGTTGGTTTTTATAGGAGGGCGGATAGTCGCCGTGGTACCAGGGCATGTTTTCTTTTTTTACGCAAGTTAGCGGGTCGGTGGATGGACCGCTTTACACGGAGGACCTCGTTTTTTATAGGATTTTTGGGTTCGGAGAGAAGTGGAGGGGAAGCGCCGCGATGTCGTCTGCTCCGTTTTTGACTGTGGAAGTGCCGACGCCCGCTTTTTCGGTGTTTTGCGAGTGATTGGTTTTCAGCCTCCTGAGTATTTCTGCGCATTTATTTGAAAAAATGATTTGCATCGGTCGAGGATTTGCGTATATTTGCACCCGCAACAAGGCCTCGTGGCGCAACTGAATAGCGCATCTGATTACGGCTCAGAAGGTTACAGGTTTGAATCCTGTCGAGGTCACGGAATCCCCACTTTAACGAGTGGGGATTTTTTTTTGGGGAAGGAGCAAGGAGCGAGAAGAAAGAATAAAGAGGAGAGAGGTTCAGGGTTCCGCTTACGACCTCGCGGCGACAGCATTTCGTTGGTTGGACTTGGCTTGTGGCGTGGACTGCTTCGGCCTTTGGCCTCGCAGTGACGGTACGTCGTTGGGCAGAATGATCTCGTGACGAGTTGTGTGTGGTCGAAACGTCGTCTTTGCGAGGCCCGCGGCCGAAGCAAACCTATCTCACCTAAAAAGTTGTGGAGTGTTTTACGGAAAAACCGTAATCCCACCCGGGCGACATCCCCTACCTTCGGAAAATGTATGTCTATATCCTTACAAACGAAAGAAAAACAGTGCTCTACACAGGCGTTACGTCTCAATTGTGCAAACGTATCGCGCAGCACAAAACGAAGTACTATCCCAACAGTTTCAGCGCAAGATACAGCGTGGACAAGTTAGTTTGGTTTGAATACTACCACAGTAAACTTGAAGCGATACGAATAGAGAAGTTGATTAAGGCCGGATCTCGAAAAGCAAAAATAAAGAGAATCAACGGGTTGAACCCACAGTGGCGGGATCTTTGGGATGACGTCAACGCCGCATTTGAATATGGAATTACAGGACCAGGGTTGGCGAGGTTGAAGTGAGCAGGTACATGAAACGGACTGCTTCGGCCTATGGCCTCGCAGTGACGGTAAGTTATTGGTTGGACTTGGCTTGTGGCGTGGCCTTCTTCAACCTAAACTCTTCTCCCCACTTCCCCATAGCCACCATGATCGGCGACAATGTAAGTCCAAATTCGGTTAAGGTGTATTCAACCCTCGGCGGAATTTCCGCATAGATCTTCCGGCTGATGATCCCATCGTCTTCCAATTCCCGAAGTTGCGATGTGAGCATCGATTGGGTGATCCCGGTCACGCTGCGCTTCAATTCCCCAAACCGGGCCGGAGCCGTCTGGTAGATGGCATTGATGAGTATCGGCTTCCATTTTCCTCCCAAAACCCGCATCGTCGCCGCTATCGGACAAGATTCTTCGTCAAATACCCGTTTTTTATTTATTGTATCTTCTTGATTATCAATATTAGTATTATTTTTCATACTAAGTGGTGTTTGTTGTCCTACTTGTGTAAAGTGATTTTACTATGAATATTTGCGGTACAAATGTAAAACAAAGTATTTAAAACCGTAAACAATACAAGATGGAACGATTTATGTTTTTATTCCGCGGCGGCAACACCCACGTCCACACCGCGAAAGATTCCGAAGAAGTGAAGGCCTACATCCAATCATGGATGACCTGGATGCAGGATCTGGGTGAGAAGGGCATCCTCGCCGGGGGAGAACCGCTTCAAACCACGGGCAAACAGGTAAACGGCAAAGATAAGGTCGTTACGGATGGCCCGTTTGTGGAAGCTCAGGAAATGGTAGGCGGTTACCTCGTCATCAACGCACGCGACATCGACGAGGCAGTGGCGATCGCAAAAGGATGTCCGATTTTTAATGAGGACGGGAAAGTGGAAGTCCGTCCACTCCAAAAACTGGCGAGTTAATACAAACGCATTTCGACTTCAACCCGCAACGAAACGGCTACAGCTACAAGTGTGCCGAATCCGTAACAACAAAATAACAACAATCAAACTTTACGAACATGGTAACGACTCTCAATTGGTTTGAAATCCCGGCAACGGACTTCGAACGCGCAAAAGCATTTTACGCCACGGTGCTGGATGCTGCACTGTAT
>DATGXZ010000309.1:0-3884 GCA_035298445.1 Flavobacterium sp. | reverse complement strand
TACGTACATCAATGAAATGGCGTTGACCATCGGATTGGTGATGCTCACGATAGGAAACTTCCTCGGCGGGCAATGGGCCAACGAAAGCTGGGGACGCTACTGGGGCTGGGATCCAAAGGAAACCTGGGCATTGATCAGTATTATGGTATATGCGTTCATTATCCACGCGCGACTCGTGCCCGGACTCCGTGGTCGCTGGACGTTTGCGTTCCTGAGCATCCTCGGATATTATTCGATCATGATGACCTATTTTGGGGTGAATTTCTACCTCACCGGTCTCCACTCATATGCGTCCAGTGAAGGAAAAGCCGTAACAACCGCTACCTTCTTTTATTCCATTCCATGCGTAACGTTGCTGGTGCTGCCCGCCTGGTGGAAAGCTAGAAAATACTTGAAGAAATAAAAAAGTCCCGGTGTTGATCCGGGACTTTTTTTTGGTTCTTAGGACACGGTTCCCAGAACGTATAGCTGCTCCATTGTCGGCGTCGGACTTCCGCCTTCCGGTTCTAGCGTGATACCAAAGGCCTGTGCATTACCCGTAGCCGATACCGGGAAGAACTTGGTAGCGTTCTTGTCGAATCGGTCGAGCAAACCAATGCTGGTAGGCGTTAACGGATTCAAGGTGAGCGACCATACCTGGTAGACTTTTCCCGGAGGAGGTGTCGGCAATTGGCTCGCGTCGATATACACCTGTTGCGTCGACTGGTTCCAGTACACCTTCGCCTTGGCATCCGGTGCAACCGCCTGGCCGCCCAGCACTACCACTTGGGTATTCTGGTCGCGGATCACATTCAGGATGGTTTCCGATGATTTATTTTCCTCATCGAGTACTTTCAGGTTGTCTTTCAGCTTGGTGTTTTCCTGTTGGACTACCTCAATACGATTCTCTCGTGACTGCATCTCGGTATATTGGTAGATACCGGCCGCCAATAACAGCATCGCGGCTGCCCAACCCACATACGCCGCCCAGTTCGTGCCGCGCTGTAGCTCGATGACACCGTGTTTTTCGATTAATTGTTCCCGGATACGATTGTAATTATCCGCAGATAAGTACGGTGCCATACTGAACGACAGGCTGATGACGGCTTTTTCAATAGACAGGATTTCATCCCGAACCGTCTTGTGTTCCGCCGCCATTTCGTTTACCAAAGCCGTTTCTTCCTCGGATGTTTTGCCAAAGACATACAGCTCAAGCAACCCGGATTCTATAAGTTCTCCTACTTTCATGATTACACTTCCAATAAATTCCGGAGATCACCTATACAGGTCCGGTTCTGCGTTTTGACAGTGCCCAACGGCATTCCAAGTTCCTCCGCGGCTTCCTGCTGGGTGTATCCCTTGAAAAAGAGCAAATCGAGAATGCGGATACATTTCGGCTTCAGCTTCTTGATAAATTCCCGTATGCCTATCGTATCGATCCGGTTCGTCATTTTGTTGCTCTCGTCCAAGAGATGTACGAAATTATCGGTCGACAGGTTTTTTCTGCTGTTGTTGAAGCCTTTTGAACGAAGACGGTCGATGGAACTGTTGCGGGCAATATTGAGGATCCACGTGAAGAAGCGCCCCTTACTTTCGTCATACGAATCGATACTCTTCCAAATCTTGATGAAAACTTCCTGTAGTACGTCCTCCGCTTCCTCCCGGTCGGCGATCAGGTTATGGATGATACCAAAAAGGTTTCGGGCATACATGTCATACAAAAGAGAAAAGGCCCGATCGTCCTTTTTCTTCAGCATTGGCAATAGTTCTTCCTGTGTCATAGGGCTGTTTTTCGTAAATTTAGGAAATTTGGATGAACCCACGCCTTGTTAATTTCATCTAATAAATGTGTATCTTTAAACAAAAACGCAATGAAACACGTACTTTTTTTAGTTGCCTGTCTTACAATCACATTCGGAGTAAATGCACAAAAGCTGAACACCGGAAAAAAGAAACCCGCTATGAGCCTCCACACCTTTAAAGTAACCGACATTAACGGAGAGACGTTTGATATGGCGTCCCTAAGGGGAAAGAAAGTCATGATCGTCAACACGGCTTCCGAATGTGGCTTTACGCCGCAATACGCGAAACTAGAGAAACTCTATCAGAAGTATAAGAGCCGTAATTTCGTTATCATCGGTTTCCCATCCAACGATTTTGCCGGCCAGGAACCCGGAAGCGATGCCCAAATCAAATCCTTCTGCCAGAAAAATTACGGTGTAACGTTTCCGCTGATGTCAAAAGTGGTCGTCAAAGGAAAAAGCATGATTCCACTCTACCAGTTCCTCACGCAGGAATCCCAGAATGGTGTGGCCGATTCGGAAGTCGCATGGAATTTCCAGAAGTACCTGATCGACGAAAACGGCGCACTGGTGAAAGTGCTCGAACCGAATGTTGCACCTGATGATGCTTCCGTTATCAACTGGTTGGAAGGCCGGTCCTAAAACGAACCATCACAGAAACCGTTGCATGAGGCAAACGTCCAGCCATTGGTCGAATTTATAACCGACTTCCCGCAGGCGTCCCACCTCTTCAAATCCGAGTTTCCTGTGAAAATGAAGGCTGCCTGCATTTGCCGCGTCGATATAACCGACGAGCGAATGCAGGCCGTTTTCTTTCGCGCTTTCAATAATGCGGGCGAGTAGGGCACTGCCAATGCCTTGTCCGTGACACGACGGACGCACATATACGGAATGCTCCGCCGTAAATCGATACCCGATTTTAGGTTTGAAGGTATGATACGTCGCAAATCCCACGATTTCGTTGTCACGTTCGGCTACCAGCAACGGAAATCCCTCGTTTTTCTTCTCTTGGTACCATTTCAGGTGTTCGGCTTCCGACCGGCGGGCATAGTCGTAAATAGCCGTAGTATGCAGGATCGCTTCGTTAATGATGTCGAGGATGGCCGGAAGATGCCGGGAGTCCGCTATTCGAATCTGTACGCTCATGATTTTTCGTAAGCACTGATCAGGGCATCAGCATCGGCCTGGTTGAAACCGTATTGTTGTGCGAGGGCTTTGCCAGCGCGTGCCGCCTCAAGTGCTTCTTTTTTACGACCGAGCTTGAAGTATATTCTGGCTTGGGTGAGGCGGTTGTCGACGGTCAGGTCGAGTTCCATTGCCCGCGCAATCCAATCAAGGGCATACTGCAGGCTTTGCGGGTCGGCATAATACTCAGCATATTTCTTAGCGACGTCTTTCAAAATCGGAGCGCTCGTCCACGCGAATCGCTTCACGTTCGACACGGTAGCTTCCCGATAGCGCGCTTTATTGCCCGTCCGTTCGGCGATTTCCATATCGTATCGAAACAAAAGCGAATCGGTCTTGCGCATCTGTATCGCCTGGATGACCTCGCGCTTCCGATAATAGGCCACCGTATCGGTATCGGTGGCAAATACCTGCATGGTTTCGGTTACGGCGTTCAGTATCTTCCGCTCCACCCGTTCAGGCGAACTCACCGCGGCGTACTCCTTTTGGTGTTTCAATAAATACTGGAACTCGCGCGATTCGATATCCGCCACGCCATTGGCCATGATTTTCCAGTTGATATCCGACACCATTTTATCGTCAGGGACGTTGGCGAAATACGCCTGTGCGATAGGGTGAAGGGCCTGTCGTTCATATCCCTTGCGCATCGTCGTTAACAGCGCCAGGCACTTCTCCGCATTTCCGCGGTCGGCAAGGAATTGGTCTTCCAGATACGGAATTTGTTGCTTCGGATCGAGTGCTGTAGAGGCTTCTTTGATAAGGTCGTCGGATTTCAACTCGCCGCTGAGCGCATATACGATCTTACTATCCGGACTGATGAAAATAAAGTAGGGGAAGAGCTTGGTATTCAGTTTTTTCCGCAAGGCCGGACCTTCGCCGGTTTCGATGTTCTGCCATCCACATACAAAATGCTGCGAC
>DATGXZ010000308.1:0-14007 GCA_035298445.1 Flavobacterium sp. | reverse complement strand
GGAGCAGCCCTTACATCTGGTCGGGAAATTGACATCCAGGGTAACGAAGTATCGATCGCCGCGGGTGATACAACTCCAAGTACCGTTGACCAAACCAATTTCGGGGTTACCGATACTACGACGGCCATTGCCATACCTTTTAACGTCTACTCATTTGGAACCTCCACATTGACGCTTACGACCACGGTGGGAATCTCCGGAACCAATGCGTCTATGTTTACAGCCACGACATTGCCCGGATCCCTGGCCTCCGGAGCCGTGACGTCATTTGTTATAACGTTTACTCCCAACACCTCGCTGGGCGTAAAAACCGCCACCATAACGGTTACCAGCGACGATCCTAACGAAGGCACCTATTCGTTTGCGGTAAGCGCGGAAATACAGGCCAGCAGTACTCCTTCAACCGGACCTGGTGGCGTAACAGGAAACTTGCGCCTTTGGCTGAAGGCGACCAGTAATCTCGCCGGGCTCAATGATGGCGATGCTATCTCCAATTGGGCAGATCAAACGACAGGCAGCACGAAAAGCGCGATTGCACAATCATTGTCAGAACCTACGTTCCGAAATAACCCGGCCTACAACGTTAATTTCAACCCTGTAGTTCACTTTGACGGTGGGGATGCGATGTATGGCGGACAGGGTTTCTACAACTCCGACATGTATATTGTGGTGAAAACAGCCAATACCATCAGCTACCTCGCCAGTCCGCAGGATATCTTCTGTGGCGATGATGTCGCGACCAACCGCAACAGCCAGGACGTAACAGGATTCCAGATGGGTAACACTTCCGTGCGCCACGCGAATGAAACCTGGGCGTACAACCAGGGTGCGCAGACATCTTACGGTATCGCAGAGATCAGCACTACGAAAACCTACAATGGCGTCAACATCTTCAACCCACGTAAAAACGTATCGTCCGGTCGGATGGAGTTGATTTGCAACGGCGGCGCCATCACCGGTACCGAAGTATTTACGGGCACATACAAAGACATTAATAACTCGCGTTACTGGCTCGGACGAAGTGAGTTCTTCGATTCTAGTTTCAACGGGTACCTTTTGGAAGTAATCTGCTATAACTCGCGTAACACCGATACCAATCGCAACCGTATCGAAACCTATCTCGCGTTGAAATACGGCATCACGTTGGGTGTTAACGGAACGAGCGTTAACTATGTTAGTTCGAATGGAACGACCGTATACTCTGCCGCTTCCGGATTCAACTACAACATTGCCGGTATTGGTCGCGACGACAACTCAGGGCTAAACCAGAAACAATCGCGGACCGAGAATTCAAGCTACGATGTTACGATGGGACTTACGACGATTGAACCCCGTAACTCAGATAACAACAACACGTTTGACACTGACCGCAGCTTTTTGGTCTGGGGACATAACAATGCTACTCTTACCGCACAGGCGCCGGTGGTAGTGAATATGAGTGCGGGTATTTCAGGCCTGACATCAGAAGTAGAGTTCATTTCGATTGGACGAGTATGGCGTGTAGTAGAGACCGGTGGAGATGTAAAAACCGTGAAAGTATCGGTTCCTGAGGACTTGCTTACATCAACTGTTACACCTCCGGGCGCCTTCTTCATGTTCATTTCGTCAAGTCCGATCTTTAACCCAACGGCCGAATACCGTATCATGACCAAAAATGGCGTGAATCTTGAGACCTCGTACGATTTTAGTGGAACCAAATACATCACGTTTGGCTACGCCCCAGAGAAAACCTTTGTGCGCTCGATTGATTTCGACGGCGTAGATGATTACCTTGATGCCGGTAACGTTCTAAACCTTGGTAACAATTTTACGGTTTCTGCCTGGATCAAGCGTTCGGGTACGAACCAAAGTATCGTGTCCAAACGCAATGCCGGTTTCACATCCGGCTACGACCTGAGCATCAATAATGCCGGGCGCGTAGAAATGAGTTGGATGAACGGAACGTTACAGACTATCACGTCTACTGTATCTATCCCAGCCAATGTATGGCACAATGTAGCTGTCACATTTGATGGCACTACGGCCCGCCTGTATATTGATGGTGTTCTCAACGTTTCGCAGGCCCTTTCAACCGTGCCTGACACGAACGAGAGTTTCCTCATTGCCGCCGCGGGAAGTACATCAACCACTTCCTTCTTTGATGGTACAATCGACGAAGTGCGTGTCTTCGGAACCGCCCTCTCGGCAGCCCAACTGCGCTATATCATGAACCAGGAGATACGCCAGCATTCAGATGGCACAGTCGACGGTAGTATCGTACCGCAGTCGATAACATCGAATGATATAAAAACGGTGTCATGGAGCCAGCTTCGGGCGTATTATCCGATGTCAACCTACACGTATACCAACGCAAAAGACGAGTCGGTGAATGGCTATACCGCGTCGCTGAGAAACCTCACGACAGTCGACTACCAAACCGCACCTCTGCCTTATGTTACCAATGCCGACGGGAATTGGAATACGGCAGCTACCTGGAAAAACAACAGTACCCAGGACCTACCCTACGCGCTTTCTATTGTGGACGGCACTACCCGTGTCACCTGGAACATCGTCGATATTGACCACAATGTGACGTCGACCGGAAACAAAGACGTGCTCAGCCTTGACCTGGCCAGCGGAAAAACCCTCACAGCCAGCAACGATACCCGTATCGGTGTATCACACTATCTGTTGCTGAACGGAAAACTCGACCTCGTCGGCAAATCGCAATTGGTACAGTCACAGAACAGTGACCTGGCGATCAGCAGTGCCGGTTCGATCGAGCGCGACCAGCAGGGTTCGAACAACGTATACAATTACAACTACTGGTCGTCTCCGGTGGGTGCAACCAGCACCACAGCAAATAACACCGACTACAGCATTAGCGGCGTTTTGCGTGATGGTACCGACGAGAACAATCCTCTCGCCATTAACTGGACATCCGGCTACAACGGCGCGGCGGGAACTCCTATCACGCTGTCAAGTTCATGGATTTACAAATTCGGGAACCTGTCAAACGACTATGCCAACTGGCAATATGTGGGTCAGAGTGGCACCATGCGTGCAGCGGAAGGATTTACGATGAAAGGTAGCGGAGCGGGGTCTTCTCAGAACTACGTCTTTACCGGTAAACCGAACAATGGACTCATCGAGCTTCCGATTGCCGCGTCCAACCTCAACCTGTGTGGTAACCCGTATCCATCGGCGCTTGACGCAAATACCTTTATCACCGACAACCTTGGAGTTTTGGACGGAACCCTTTACTTCTGGATTCACTACAGCACCAACAACACGCACAATCTGGCCGACTACCAGGGTGGCTATGCAGCCCGCACGTTGGTAGGTGGTACCAACGCCGTCAGTCCTCCGGAGGTGAGTGGCCTGGGCTCGAACTCGCGTATTCCACAGCGTTACATCCCTGTCGGACAGGCATTTTTCGTCACCGCAAATTCGACCGGCGGCAACATTACATTCAATAACAACCAACGGGCATATGTCAAAGAAGACAACAGCCAGTCGGGCGTGATGTTCCGAAGTGGAAACAGTACTGCCGCGTCATTGGATGATCTTTCCGAAACGAATGTGCAGGAAGACAACTTCCCGACCGTACGGATTGGGTTTACCATGCCGAATGATTACCACCGCGGGCTCCTTCTCGGATTTATGGGTGCCAACGCTACCGAGGGTATCGACTTGGGATATGACGCGCTGCTGTTCGACGAACTTCCGTATGACATGTATTTTGTCAACGGTGAAAACCGACTGGTTATTTCAGGAGAAGGCGACCTCGATGTCAGCCGTAACTACCCATTGGGTGTGAAGGTTTCCGAAAAAGGATTCGTTAAATTCTCATTGGATGAGATGCTGCACTTCCCTACCGCTATGAATTGCTTCCTGTATGATGCCTATCTGGGGGTTTACCATAACCTCAGCCAATCCGAATATGAAGTGACGCTTCCGGAAGGTATTTACAACCAGCGTTTTTATATCCGGTTCAGTGCGGCCAACACGCTCAGTACGGCGGATGTGGCGACACCTGCGACTATGGGTATACGTTATGAATCGTCCAAACACGAACTGGTGATCGAACCGGCACCGTCCACAACGGTCACTTCTGCTTTGTTATTCAACATGTTGGGGCAACAAATTGCCAATTGGGAACTAGAGAAAATGGGACAGGAAATGATCCGGATTCCGATTACAAAAGCCACTTCCGGGACCTACATCGTGAAGTTGCTGACAAGTATGGGGCCTGTCAGCAGGAAAATCGTAATCCAGTAGTTTACTCACCCTTTTTGCCCGCGAAAGACCGCCCTAACCGGCGGTCTTTCTTTTTTATCTAAAATCCTGAGAAAAAGCAGGATAAAAATTACGTTTCGCGAAACGAGAATAAAATAACAAACTTCCCTTTAACACTGCGAAAACCCTCAAAAACACTATGCAAAACATGTAGTTTATCGACGAAATACACCCGTCAACGATTATTTTTCGTGCACGCGTAAAGGGAGATTAATTTCGACCCCGGTTTCAGTCCCCAAACCTGGAACCGCCTTCAAAATGAAAAATTTTTCTTGCGTAAAATGGTTCCAATTGGCAGTGGCACTTCTGCTATGTGCATCTGCCGGGGCGCAAACCTACACGACAAATACCTACTCCCCTGTCGGTAGCACCTATACCTTTAACTTTACCGTACCCGCCGGCGTAACCTCTATCACATTCGAAGGATGGGGCGGAGGCGGAAGAGGCGGCAGTCGCGTATCGTCTACCGGCGCATCGGGTGGCGGCGCAGCAGGCTGCTATGTCAAACACCAACTGACCGTCGTACCCAACACTACCTATCAGATTACGTTAGGGGCAGGCTCCTCCAGCACATCGGCCGGAGGCGACACGACCATCGCGCTCTCAACGGCTAATACCACCTACCTTGCTGTGGCAAAAGGCGGCGCAAGCGTCGCAAACAACACCACAACGGGCGCTACGGGCAGCTCCACCGGCTGCGTAGGCAATATGGTCATTCGGGCCGGTGGTAGCGGATTTACCGGATCCGGCACCAATGGCGGCGGCGGCGGAGCGTCCGCATCAACCTACGGCAATGGCGTTTCAGCTACGAGCAGCACGGGCGCTACTGCACCCGTCGATGGTGGAAATGGCGGAAATGGGCGTACCGGAAGCAACGGAGTAGGTACCGCAGGTTCGTCGCGCGGCGGCGGTGGCGGTGGCGCCTATCGCTCGACTTCGGGAACTTCCAATGGGGGTAACGGAGCTAACGGATATGCCACCATTACCTACATAAGTTCTACTACACCCGAAATCAATGTATTTAGCGCCTATGGTGTGAACGTTCTTGATGGCGACAACACCCCTTCAACGACAGAAGGTACCAATTTCGGTTCGGCACTGGTCACAGGTGGGACGGTAACTCGTGATTTTACGATTGTAAACACCGGATCCGGAACACTCACCGTTACTACACCCTTTACATGGGCTTCGGGCGGTTCTGATTTCAGCGCAACGATATCGTCTACTTCCATCGCCTCCGGTGCGTCGGCCACACTGACCATTACGTTCGATCCATCGGCCAGCGGAACGCGGACCGGGGAAATACAGATTACCAACAACGACTCCGACGAGAACCCCTATAACTTCAGCGTTACCGGAACCGGACTTGCTCCGGAAACCGATGTTTTTGGTGGAAACGGACTCACGACTACGCTTTCCAACGGAGACAACTCTCCTTCCACCTCTGATGGAACGGATTTTGGAACACAAACGGTTAACCAGTCGATTTCACGCACCTTCCTCATACGTAATAACGGAACCGGTACGCTGACCATAAGCGGCATTGCGCTAAGTGGAACCAATGCAAACCAATACAGCATTGTGACCAGCCCCGCCACTAGTTTGGCCGCGGGTGCACAAACCTTCTTCGTCGTTCGCTTCACGCCGACAAGTACAGGGGCAAAAACGGCAACAGTAACCATTACGAATTCTGACTCCAATGAAGGGTCGTATGCCTTTGCCCTGACCGGCACAGGAAGTAGTTCTCTTTTGGTGGGCGAAATGTCTATTACAGGTGGCTCCCCCGCTACGGATGTACCGATGTTCGCGTTAGCATCGACCACATATGGCACTGACTTCGGCACCATAAACCTCGGCACCTCCGTAACCCGGACTTTTACAATTACCAATAACGCCGGCCTGACCCTGTCAAGTATTAGTGCATCGATCAGTTCAGCCACTTCGGGAGCGGGGTTTTCAATCAGTACATCCCCATCCGGAACGCTACTTACTTCAGGGGCTACAACCACTTTTGTCATCACCTTTAACCCAACCACAACGGGTACAAAGACGGCCGTCGTAACAGTAAACAATAACGATTCCAACGAAGGTAGCAGCACCTATACCTTCAACATCACGGGTATTGTAACCGAAGCCGAAATTAACGTCTCGGGCGGTAGCGCACCAACCAGTTTCGCTACGGGAGCCGCGGCCAGCGCTACCAATGGAACAGCATTCGGGACCGAGTACGTGGGCACGAACTCGTATACCATCAACACCTATACTATCACCAACACCGGAACGGGCTCACTGACAATCGGTACCGTAACCAATTCCAACACGACCGATTTCACCGTGTCGACAATCTCCTCTCCTATTGCGGCGGGAGCGTCGACTACATTTACCATCCGTTTCAAACCCGCCTCAACGGGTGCTAAGACAGCTACTATCAGTATCGCCAATAACGATACGACAGGGTCTGAAAACCCGTTCGTATTGAACCTGACCGGTACGGGATCGACCACAGGGCAATCTGAAATTAATATCCAGGGCGGAACCCCTGCTATTGACATCAATAATAATGATGTGGCGAGCTCTGCGGACGGAACCGACTTTGGCGGTATTTACGTTACCTCCGGCACTATTTCCCGCACCTTCACCATACAAAACAGGGGCAACGCCGCTTTAACGATTGGCGCTATTTCGTTCTCAGGCACAGGTGCGGCTGACTATTCGGTCACAACGTCGCCCGCCACGTCAGTCACGGCTGGCAACAGCACCACTTTTACGGTCACCTTCAACCCAAGCACAGCGGGGGTACGTCCAGCGCAAATCAGCATCGTTAACAATGACAGCAACGAAAATCCTTTCCGCTTCTGGTTAACCGGAACCGGAAATACCTTCGCCGACTCGGATAGTGATGGCGTTACCGACGATGACGATATAGATGATGATAATGACGGTATCCTGGACTCGGTTGAGCAATCATCCTGTTTGCTGCTCACGACCTCTACAACCTCGCCTCAGGTATTCCTCAATGAAACCTTTGGAACGGGTACGGCACGTACTACCATTTCCAATAACAACCCTGACGCTACTACCACATATACGTACGGCACGACCAGTCTTGACGACGGACAATACACCGTATTCAATTCGGCTCAGATTACGACGTGGGCAAACGACTATTGGTACAAAGGCGGTGATCACACCGGCGACACAAATGGCAACATGGCGCTTTTCAATGCGACAGACGTACCAGGTAGCTTCTACACCACATCCGTGTCGGGTGTAACGCCTGGTATCGAAATCGAGTACAGCTTCTGGGCGCTGAACCTTGACCGTGTCGATGCGCCAGTAGCCGAAACACGAAACAAACCGAACATCCGCGTAGAAATCCGTAAGGCGAGCGACAATACGCTCATTACATCTATCTATACAGGAACGGTCAGTCAGTCACCGGTTGGAGCTACCAGCAGCGACTGGACACAGTACTCTGCCACTTTTACCACCACGGAGTCTGCGTTTACGGTAACGTTTATCAATAACGCACCTGGCGGACTTGGGAATGACCTCGCGATCGACGACATTAAGATCACGCAGAAATACTGTAACATGGACCAGGATGACGACCCAGACATCTTTGACCTTGATGACGATAATGATGGCATTCCGGATGTCGTAGAAGGCGGATTCAAAGCATACAGCGCCAACAAAGGCTACATCGACTATACCACATCGACTGTTTGGACAGACGCCAACAAGAACGGCCTTACCGATGCCATCGACCCTGCCTACATCTCCAACTATTACACCGCCTATGTGTCGGATACGGATGGTGACGGCGTTTATGACTTCATGGATCTTGATAGCGATAACGACGGTATTTTCGACATAGACGAAGCCGACATCGATACTGGTAGCGCGGCCAACAACGGCGATGGCGATATAGACGGCGATGGAAAAGGCGACGGAACAGATGCTGACGCCGACGGTATTTTGAGCTTAAATGACGATAAAACGGGGTATGGCTGTACGAACAAAGCGTATCCGGTTGATTCAGATGGTGATGGTCGTCCGAACTACCTCGATACCACTTCATTTGGAACCGGTGGCGGCTACGATATTGCCAAAACAATCTACGCCTCCCTCGATGCTAATAACGACGGCGTAATCGATGGAAATACGGATTCTGACAAAGACGGTATCCTTAACCCACTCGACACGTATCATAACAACGACGCAATCGGCGCGCCGCGTAACATCACCAATAAAAAATTGTATATCAATTTCGATGGTCGTAATGACTACGGAGAAGGCCCTAATTATCTGAGTGGACTCTCGGGTGGTACCTTGATGGCATGGGTGAAACTTGGAACCAGCTACGCTGCAAATGGCATTGTTGCCGGTCAGGATAACTTCTACATCGGCGTAAACGCAAGCAAACAGGCGTACGTATTCGCGAAAGGTACTACGGTAACTTTCACGACCGCCCTTTCAGAAGCAAAATGGTATCACATTGCGGCCAGCTATGCCTCAGGAAGCCTTATTCTGTATATTAACGGAAAAGCGGTACAAACCGGTTCCCCTAGCAGCGGAAGTCTGGCATCGTCTACGGTTAAATTTACCATTGCGCGCACAGCGGGAACGGCCAGCAACTACTTTAAAGGATATATCGACGAAGTTCGCGTGTTCAATACTACCCTGGGTGCCGAAGCCATCCAACGTATGGTGTATCAGGAAATCGACAAAAGCGGAACGTACATCAAAGGGGTTACCATTCCGGTTGACATCAATGCAACCGATACATGGGCCTCTATGGTAGGGTATTTCCGTATGGATAATTTCAAGAATGACGTAATCGACAACTACAATACAAATACCTCTATTGACGATTCGTCTTCCAATACTGCGTTTACACGCATCTATAACGTCAAGAAACTGGAAACACAAACGGCACCGCTGCCTTTCGTGACTGTCGCTAATTCAACGACCGGTTGGAATGCCGCGGTTGACAACGGAACTTCCTTCATCGACGGACAGGACATATTGGATTACGACTATGCCATTATTAAAGTCTCGCACAACGTAACCTCACCGACCAACTTCAGCAACATCGGCCTCATCGTTGATGCCAACAAGGAAGTGACCGTCAACACCAATACAGCTGTGACCAATCGTTGGTACCTGGAACTGAATGGCGTACTCGACCTGGAAGGCAAAGCCCAATTGATTCAGGACAGCAACAGTACGTTGGCCACCACGAGTAGCGGCTATATCGAGCGCGATCAACAGGGCACCAAAAACGTCTACAATTACAATTATTGGAGCTCACCGGTAAGTACCGTCAATAGCGCTTCTAACAATAACGGATATAAAGTAGGTGAGAACATGCGCGACGGTACTACGCCTTCGGCCCCAGCCTCTATCAACTGGACCAGCGGCAACGACGGTTCGGCTACGACGCCAATTACGCTTAGCGACCAGTGGATTTACACCTATAATAACGCCAACGGAGCATACTCTGAATGGATCTATCAAGGTCCTACCGGTACGATTGCGTCGGGTCTAGGGTTTACATTGAAAGGAAGTGGAGCTGCGGGCTCTTCCCAAAATTATGTATTCGTAGGGAAGCCTAACAACGGCACCATTACACTACCTGTAACAGCCAACAATCTGGTATTGTGTGGGAACCCATACCCTTCGGCACTGGATGCTGTTCAATTTATTAAAGACAACATTTCCGGTAGCAACGCAAACCCAGGTTCAAGTGCTTCACTCGATGGTACGCTGTACTTCTGGCAACAAGGATCAGACAATGGCTCCCACGTACTCGCCAGCTATACCGGCCGTTACGCTTCAATGAATCTATTGGGTTCGGTAACGGGTGTAGTTCCTTCTGGAATCAACGGATTAGGCGCAGGAAGTTATTCCGCTCCAAAACAATATATCCCGGTAGGACAAGGTTTCTTCGTTCAGGCAAATACGACTGGTGGAAGTATCACTTTCAAAAACAGCCAGCGTATTTTCAAAACGGAAGACGATACCAATTCAACCTATCTGCTACGTACGTCTGAACCACAGGCAGACGGGGGATCAGAAACTCCTGCAACCACCTCAACAACGCCGGTTATCAAGCTGGGCTTCAACTCGGTTGATCATTGGCACCGTCAAATTGCGATTGGTTTCGACGGACAGAATGCTACGGATGGTTTTGACTACGGCTACGATTCGATCAATTTCGATGACTTCCCGAGCGATATGAACTTCCTGCAGGATACCAACAAACTGGTGATCCAGGGTGTAGCCGATTTCACGCTGACAGCTTCTTACCCACTGACAGTCAAATCAGATTTGAGCGGGGTGGTACGATTTGAAATCGACGAACTCGAAAACTTTGATCCTGAGCGCGCTATCTACCTGTATGACGACACCACCGGCATCTACCACGACCTGAAGCAGAACCCGGCAGAAGTAACGATTGACGCGGGCACATACGACAACCGTTTCTTCCTGCGCTTCCTCAACCCGTCACTCGGAACAGGTGAAAACGAAATGGCGCAACCGATTAAAGTATCATACCTCAACAGTAACGGTACATTAGTTGTACACAATAACACGCCAAGCACAACGGTAAAAGAAGTACGCCTGTTCAACATTATGGGGCAACAGGTCGGAAGCTGGAAAGTGGAGGCAACCGCTGACCAAACCAATATTGTGCTTCCGGTTTCCAAACTGAGTACCGGTGCCTACATCGCGAAAGTAACGTCTGACAAAGGCACGTTTGCCCAAAAGGTGGCCATCCGATAAAAATACCTCTTTCAAAATGAAGCCCGACATGTATCCATATGTCGGGCTTTTTTATTACAACCTCACTATCAATATGTTATGCGTGCATAAAATTTCGAAATAAATCGCAAAAAACAGCCCGTACTTCTACGTAAGTGCACGTCATACATCGTTTTTTTGCGCCTATTATCGAAAAAAAGCCTCAATTAGTTAAGGTACTGTTACCTTAGCCGCGAGATTACAAGAAGCCCAAAAATCTTATGAAACCAAACCTAATTACCCACCTCGCAGGCGTAGCCATGCTCGTTTTTTTCGGCGGCACGGTTTACAGCCAGGACGACAACGAAGACACCCCGCTTCCGTCCGACACCTTCCCTAAAGTTCGTTTGGCCTATTATGGCCACAACAATGCCCAACGTCAGTTACTGATCGGATTCCAGGGTGCGCCCTGCACCGACGGCGTCGACCCGGGTTACGATGCGGTCAATATATTTGACTTGCCAAACGATGCTTATTTCTGGGTCAACCAAACCGAACTCTTTATCCAGGGAGTTGGCGAATTCAATCCAGATAATGTGTACCCGCTTGGCGTAAAATCGGATGACGACGGCAACATCATGATCCAGTTGCTCGAGACCGAGAATTTCGATCCGGCGCAACCGATTTACATCTATGACAACGAAACAGGTATCTACCACAGTCTTAAAAGTGGGATGATGACCGTATCCGTTGGCACTGGTACGTTCAACGATCGATTCTCCCTTCGGTTTAGCCAAACGGCGTTGAGTACACCGACATTGGAACCGTCGAAATCTGTAGGGATACACTACTACAGCGCCAACAACCTACTGCATGTTGCATCGAACGACAGCGGGTCGACACTTTCTTCTGTATCCGTTATTTCGATGACGGGACAAGTCGTCTCCTCATGGACGGCTAACGGAACGGAAGCCAATGTCGCGCTCACAGGACTCGCCTCTGGTGTGTATCTTGTAACCGTGAATGCCTCGACAGGTACCGCAACGAAAAAAATCAGCATTCGATAGTCGTACCGACCATCGCAAAATAAGAAAAGGACCCAAATGGGTCCTTTTCTTTTAAGTTAGGGGCTGCAATAGTGCCGTTAACTCTGGTAGCGTAACGGTTCGTTGCTCGCCCGACCGAAGGTCCTTTAGTGTAAACACCTGCTGTTCCATTTCGGTATCACCGGCCAATGCCGCATACGGAATGCCTTTCTTATCCGCGTGCTGGAACTGCTTGCCTATCTTAGACGCATCCGGATACAGCTCTGCCCGAACGCCCGCCTTCCTAAGGGAAGCGATGGCCTTGCTCACATAAAGCGCTTCCGCATCGCCAAAATTCAGGAATAGTACGTCCGACGCCGCGGTTACCTCCGCCGGGAAAAGTCCGAGTTCCTCCAATACCAGGTAAATCCGGTCAAGCCCAAACGAAATACCGACCCCGCTCATTCCTTTCAATCCGAAGATACCCGTCAGGTCATCATATCGTCCACCGCCACCTATTGAACCCATGGCAACCGTATCAGGAGCGGCAACTTCAAAAATAGCGCCGGTGTAATAGTTGAGGCCGCGTGCCAGTGTCACATCCAGCACCAACTCCGATGAGCGGAGGCCGAGTGCGTCGATCGCCTCACATATAAAACGCACCTCTTCGATGCCCTTGAGTCCCATTTCCGACTCCGCCAATAACGACGTCAATGTTACAAGTTGTTCGGAGACACTTCCTGTCAAACGAAACAAGGGGGCAAGGCGGTCCAGGGCCTCATTTGTGAGTCCTTTTTCGAGCATTTCGTTTCGCACGCCGTCCTCTCCTATCTTGTCGAGCTTATCCAACGCGACAGTGAAGTCTATTAATTTCTCGGAGGCGCCGATGGTTTCGGCTATACCCGACAGTATCTTGCGATTATTGATTTTGATGCGCGTACCGACAAGTCCAAGTTCCGAAAACACGCTATCATATAGCTGTACCAATTCCACTTCCTGCCAAAGCGAAGTCGACCCCACCACATCGGCATCGCACTGGTAAAACTCCCGAAAACGTCCCTTTTGCGGGCGATCCGCGCGCCATACCGGTTGCATTTGGTAGCGTTTGAACGGAAATTCGATCTCATTCTGGTGCTGCACCACATAGCGCGCAAACGGCACCGTCAGGTCATATCGAAGTGCTTTTTCTGATATTTTCCCTGCCACTTTCCGGCTGTCGGACAACTCATCTGGTGTGACCTTCGACAGAAAATCGCCCGAGTTGAGTATTTTGAAAATCAGGCGGTCGCCTTCTTCTCCGTATTTTCCCATCAGGGTCTCCGAATTCTCAAACGAAGGTGTCTCAATCGGTTGGTACCCGAAGCGTTCGAATTGGGTCCGGATGGTTCCAAAGATATAGTTGCGCCTGGCCACTTCCGATGGGGAAAAATCACGTGTGCCTTTTGGTATGCCGGGTTTCTGTGCCATGATGAAGGAATTTCGGTGCAAATATCCCACTTTATGTCAAAGAAAAGAAACACAACGGTCGATTTCAGTCGGTCAATATCTGTAACAAATGCCGTAACTTCGTGACAAATCGGCACCATGTTAAAACTGCTGCGCGAAAACATCCGCACCGCCTTAGGCTCCATCCGTTCGCAATTGCTGCGAACGGTGCTCACCATCGTAATCATCGGCATCGGCATCTGGGCCCTCGTGGGCATCCTTGCCAGTGTGGCGGCGCTTCAGGCGACGATGAATGCCAATTTCGCCGATATGGGCTCAAACACCTTCAGTATCACCCAGTATGACTGGTCGGAACGGCTTGAAGACGAATCCGAGCGCGAAGAAAATCCGGCAATCTCCTACCCGCAGGCAAAAGCGTTCAAAGACCGCTTCGACTTCCCACAAAGCACGGTTTCGCTGGCCTTTGAGGCAACAGCAAAAGCAGAGGTGCGGTACGAATCCAAAAAAACCG
>DATGXZ010000307.1:0-11519 GCA_035298445.1 Flavobacterium sp. | reverse complement strand
AATACCTCCAAAAAAAATACGGACTTCGTTCTCGTCGTAAGGAAGTTCCGTCCGATTCGCCAAAAGGCGTGTATCGTTAACGGTTACTTTGCGAATGGTGACACGGGGCGGTATCGAAATGCCCCGGATATCGCGAGCGGCTATTGCCAGCAGCGCGTCGTCGGTTGCCACAAACAATGTATCCCCAACGATTTCGGTGTCGTTAACACGGGTTTGTCCGAGACCCAGCGCCCGGTTGAGGTTGGTGACGGTACATCTGCCTTTCTCTATCAGAAGCTGGTCGACGCCCGCGTTATGGCTGATAAAAACCGTGTGGGGATGAATACCCGGTTTTATTGCATAGATGCTATTGCTGCCCAAGCCACTTCGTTTCGTAAGTTCCTGTACGAGTTTCTCGTTTCGATAGACTAAAAGTCCTTTTGAATCGGTGCCCGCCAACAACACATCGTCTGCCTGGTAGAGCGTCAGGATGGTGGTCGGGCCATCCGGGGTGGGTAATGGGTGCTGTTCGCTGGGGTTGTTAATCGAGACGCGGTATACACCTTTCTTAGTGCCGGCCCAGACAGAATGGTCGTCAGCAATTACACAATAGGTCGGAATGGATGAAATCATCGTAGCATCCGTTTCATGGATGACGTGTGTAGAGAGATTGTACATCGTGGCGCGATCGATTCGTACCAACGCGGCCAATCCGATCCAGTTGAGGCCTTTTGGGTCGACATACAGGGCTTTTCCCCCAGGCATGTCGACATCCCGTATGCGTTCGTTGTCGATAAATCGGAAGCCCGCACTACCAATAATGGCCGTGAAATCGTCCTTATGGTAAATTTGTGACACCACACTATTGGGTGACGGTGTTCGAATGCTACTTTCGGTTAACGTCCCATTGCACCAGCGGTAATAGTCGCTTGAGAAGCCGCCTGCCCATAATTCGCCGCGGCCTGCCGAAAGGCAGTTGACCACGATATCACTCCCGTCCTTCTTTTTGATGGCCGTCATGTGCCGGGAGGGAATCATGAACACACCACTATCCAGAGTTGTTATCCATACGGCACGTTCAAAATCCTCCGCTACCGATGACACGGCGTGGCCCTTGAGTAAATGTGAGAAACCCGCAGTAGCATCGTGCAATTTTCGCCTGAACAGACCGTTTCGTGTTCCTAACCAAAGGTCTTCTTTTGAATCAATGTAGATACTGATGATCTCATCGTGATGAAGTTGGAGGTCTGCCACAAGACGTTGCTGGCGCCCATCGAAGCTATACAGCCGATCACCGTCAGAGAAATACAGGCAGTCGTGCCAACGAAAGGTACGACAAATGTGTTTTCGGAACTCGGGTTTACGGAAGGTGAACCGCTGTCTTTTCTGTTGGTCGTATGTGCCGTATCGGAAGAATAATAGGTTTTCATTCCGGTATGGAAATAGGTCTAAAACTTCAGAACGACCTCCGTTCCGGTGTAAACGGCTACCCGTTTTCGGATGGAAGGAAATATAATATCTGTTTCGGTATAAGAAAAATACGTTGCCGTTCGAATCCCCGGTAACCTTGAGCATCATCGTCGGCTCTGGTGTGCGCATCAGGCGTTTGTCTCGCGCATCATTGTAGAAACGGCCGTTTTGGTAGTACGAGATACGGCCGTTATAGGTTGAGAACCAAATCCGTCCGGACGGATCCTGGAAACAGCCAAACACCTCGTTGTCGCCCAACCCGTCTTCGGTGCTGTAATGCTGGAAAGTCGCGCCGTCAAAGCGCAATACACCAATATCGGTGCCGAACCACATGTATCCCTCCCGATCCTGCATGGCGCAATAGACGTTCGTGGTGGGCAGCCCGTCCTTCCGACCAAAATGCACCGCATAGGGTTCCTGGGCCAAGGTAAGCATTGTCCATAATCCGAAAAACACAAATAAACGACGCCACATCCTACAAATGTAGCCTTTTGCATTTTGCAATACACCGCATTGGAACACGCCAGATTTACCGACAGCCGCAGTTATCGACCAGAACAGCTCAGTTGATAACTTTTTGCCATCACTTATCCGATTTGCGTAGGGCTGGGCTGGTTACCGTTGTTTTTTTGTAAACACAAGCAAATACGGTAACAACCATGCATACAGCGCGATATTATGGAGCTTATGTGGCATTTGGTGCCGCCTGTTGCCTTGTTCTACTTGCGGCGTTCTATCTATCAGACGGGTTTTCGAACTTTGATTGGGAACACATCCGACAAAATCAGCTTCCGGATGCCAGTCCGGCGCTTCGCCCGTTGTTTGCCCGCTTGCCAAATCCGGGTCTGATGCTTGCCTATCTTTTGTTCGTGTGGCCCGCTTTTGCCCTTCGAAAAGGTGCTGGGGCAGCTCGATGGATCAGCGCGTGCTCGTTTATCATGATCTTCGTTATTCTGGTACTATTTATAAAAAGCTAACCCTAAAAACACAAAAACAAATGAAAAAACTAATGCTCGCGGCTGCTGTGGCCGTTGCTTTTATGTCGTCTGCCCATGCGCAGAAACTTGATAAATTCGGCGCCGATCTCGGCAAAAAGAGCGTGATGGGTAAAGATATCCGTGTGCCGTATACCGATCTTACCAGTTATTTTGGCTACATCAAGCCAGGCGCTGCTCCCGATGAGGTAAAGAATGGAAAGAAGATGTATTACGTGTATGTCTGGATTCCGATTGCGGCTCCGGAAATAGGGATTCGTATGATTTCGCCGGCACCGGAAGGGATGAAGCCGGGCGCGAAAGACTTCGTAACGGCTGATTTTACGGCGAATGCGGCCGACACCAAAAGCTTCTTCGACACCTGGATCACATTCGAACGTGCCGAAGGCATCCTGAAACTGGAAGACGCAGCGGCGAAAGCCAAGACGGCTAAGTGGGTGTCAATCGAGTCGAATGACGATTCGGGCGATATGCCGGCGCAACCGTCCGGAAAGAAATACAACTCGTTGATGCGGATCACCAGCGATCCGAATAATCCAACCAAATCACTGGTTATGGGGCTTTATCGCATTGGTTTCACGACGTATAAGACGGGTGAAGTCCAGGGTAGCTTCCTGGCACAATTAGGCGCGCCTGTGAGCTTGCCGGGGGTAGCCGTAGCGGCCCGTCCGGAGGATCTGCTGGCAGCCAAAAGGTAAATGGTAAGGACGGTCTTACGGCCCCTTCCACCTATGTATTCGTTTTTGGAGGAATCCCGCTGTGAAACCAGCGGGATTTCTTATTTTTAGCCACCAGCGGTAAGCCAAAGCCGCTGTTGCAGTATGAAGAGAATTGTAATTACCGGCACGAGCCGCGGCATCGGATATGAACTGGCCTTGCGCTTTGCCGAAGCCGGTTGGGAAGTACTTGCTTTATCCCGCCAGACCCCGCGCGTTTTGATGGAGCATCCTTCCATCACCTGCCTATCGGTAGATTTCGGAGCCGCCGACGCTTTTGAACGAGTTGCTGCATTTTTGTCTGAATGGGGGGGGATCGATGCATTAGTGCACAACGCAGGCCGTCTGGTCGCGCGCCCTTTTGCTGAGTTGACCGCGGCCGATTTCCAGTCAGTTTATCAGGTCAATGTCTTTGCTGTGGCCGCATTGACACAGGTATGCCTTCCTTACCTGATGAAAGGTAGCCATGTGGTTTCCATCAGCAGTATGGGTGGCGTCCAGGGAGCGGCTAAATTCCCTGGGCTGGCTGCATATTCGTCGAGCAAGGCAGCATTAATTGGGCTTTCGGAACTGCTTGCTGAGGAATACAAAGAGGCTGGTATTGCGTTTAACGTACTCGCCCTGGGTGCCGTGCAGACCGAAATGCTCGAAGAGGCGTTTCCGGGGTATAAAGCACCCGTGACCGCTGCACAGATGGCGGATTACATCTTTAGGTTCACCATCGAAGGACATCATTTCCATAACGGTAAAATCCTGGAAGTATCGGTATCGACCCCATGAGTGATGTGTTACGGAAATACTTGCCGGAGCATGCAGTGTCGCCGGTTTTCGAGTTGATCCGGTCAAAAGGCGTACACCTTCGTATCGTGAACGAACGGCAGACCCGCCATGGCGACTACCGGCATTCCCTTTCCGGGAAGCACGAAATTACGGTGAATGCCAACCTGAACCGCTATCGCTTCCTCATCACACTAATACATGAAATCGCCCATTTGGTTGCGTTTGAGACCTTCGGTCGCGGGATAAAACCGCATGGAGTAGAATGGAAGATGACCTTCCAGCGGCTGATGGCGCCCTTCATCCGTCCTGAAATTTTTCCTGCCTCTGTACTTCCGTTGGTGGCCCGGCATTTCCGAAATCCGACGGCCAGTAGTGATACCGATCCCCATCTTTCGCGTGCGCTGAAGTCGTTTGATGAACAGACGGACGATCGCTGTTATGTGTCGGAAGTGCCGAACGGACACTTGTTTCGCATCAAGGGTGGTCGTGTGTTCCGTAAAATAGGCCTGCGTGTAAAACGCTACCAGTGTTTAGAGGTGACGACGGGCCGCGTTTTCCTTTTTAACGCTAACGCAGAAGTCGAAATGGTGCCGGGCGATTGATTTCACTTTTCTTTGGCGCCTCAACTCATATTGTTTTACTATTTTTAGTGTAGAAATTCATCCAATGAACCACAATTACTACGCCGTTCTGATGGCAGGCGGTGTCGGCTCACGCTTTTGGCCGGTCAGCACACAAGATTATCCCAAACAATTCCATGACATGCTGGGTGCGGGGCAAACGCTTATCCAAAAGACGTTTTCGCGCCTTTCACGCCTTATTCCAGCCGAGAACATCCTGATCCTGACGAACGAACGCTATAACGACCTGGTCTTGGAACAACTGCCACAGGTAAAGCCCGAGCAGGTGTTGCTTGAGCCCGCCATGCGAAACACGGCTCCCTGTATTTTGTACGCGGCACTTAAAATCCAGAAACAAAACCCAAATGCGGTGATGGTAGTGGCACCCAGTGATCACTGGATCGAAGACGAAGCAGCGTTTGTTTCCAATCTCGAAACCTGTTTTCAGTTCTGTGCATCGCACAACGCCTTGATGACCCTGGGTATACAACCCACGTTTCCCAATACCGGTTTTGGATATATAGAGTTTGATAAGGAAGACCGCCACCCTATCAAGAGGGTGCGGCAGTTTCGGGAAAAACCCGACTATGAGACCGCTAAAGCCTTTCTCGAAGCCGGGAACTTTTTGTGGAATGGCGGTATATTTATTTGGAGCGCTGCTACCATCACAGACGCCTTTGCCACCTTCCAACCCGAAATGGACGCGCTTTTCCGAAAAGGTCTGCCGGTTTACAACACGCCCGACGAGGGTGCGTTTATCCAGGGGGAATACGCCTCCGCCGCAAATATCTCGATCGATTATGCCGTGATGGAAAAGGCAGAGAATGTGTATGTGTTGCCCGCTTCCTTCGATTGGAACGATTTGGGGACATGGGGTTCCCTGCATGAGAAACTGCCGAAAGATGCTGAGAACAACGCCGTCGTGAATGCAACAGTCATACTCGAGAACGCGCATAACAACATCATCCGTGCTGAGGGTAAAAAGATGGTGATAATAGATGGGTTGGATGACTTTATAATTGTGGACCGTGAGGAAGTATTGTTGATATATCCGAAGTCCAAAGAGCAAGACATAAAGCGGATCATGTCCATGGCTGACAAAACGATTTAATTTGTATTTTTACAGGGAAAGCAAGAGTCCCTTGGTACCTAGAATCCTCAAACTATCGGTATTCTTTTACCTTCTGTTAACTACGGTTGTTTCGGCCCAGTTGACCGATTTTTCGTTATCGCTTAGCAAGGTAGATGAGATATGCCCGGGCAATGGGAGTATCACATTTACAGTTGCTGGAGCTACGCCGGGTTCGACTTTTTTGTATTTCATTTATAAACTTCCGGATGAAGCCAGTCCCTTGGCGTTAATCGATGAAACAACGTACGACGGCCTCACGGCAGGGACGTACAAGGTGGTGGCCGTTCAGTCGCTTGGCGTACAGACAAATTCACAGGCGGCCTATATAACGATCGATCCGGTATACCAACCCCTTATTTTTGCGGTCACAGGCTCGATTGCACCCTGTTCTACCGTTGGTTCTATCACTATTACAGGACTTCAAGGAGCAATTGCGACGTATGAAATCACCTCCGGACCAGTCATTCCCCCTCCTCAGAACACAGGCCTTTTTACTAACCTACCCCAAGGCGCCTACACGGTAAAAGTTAGTGATGTGTGCGGGTTCGCTGCCACAATGGATTATTCATTGCTTCCACCCACCACTTCGCTGACGATTGCGCAGGCGGCACCTTATAATGCCTCATGTACCACCCAGATACTGTCTGGCTCTTTTGTCGCAACCGGGGCGCAGTCGATTGCAGCACCCATCCAGATGACCTGTGTGATACACCCTCCGTCGGGTGGGCCGGACATCGTATTACAACAAACATTCACTACCAATATTTACTCTTTCTCAGTACCCTTTTTTCCGTCGGAAACCTACACCTATGATTTGACGGCTGTCAACTCCTGTGGGAATACGGCCCAGGTTATGGGTGCAGTGGCAATGACGGATATTGCGCCTAAAGTAAATGGCGCTCCCCTTTTATGTTTGGAACAACTGACATTTTCCGGCGCCACGGCGGTACAACTTGTTTCAGCTCCGCCCGATTATACTGGTCCGGTTCCGTTTACCATTCCCCCAGGTTCTCAGAATAGCTTTACGCTTGGGAACATTGTTGGCGGTGAATATGGTTTTCAGGCAATAGACATTTGTGGAGGTCTGCACGACCTTTCGTATATATCGGAACCACCTGTCCTTACACCACCGGTTATCGATACCTATCCGGGCTGTGGTGAGGAAGAAGGAGGCATCCGTATTTTGGCGAATGTGTCGAGTGGATCGCTTGTCAGCGCGGTAATTACATCGGCTCCGGCTACCTTTTCAGGCCCTTTCGACGTCGCCAGCGCCATAGTGAACGGCTCTCTGTACCTGGGCGACTTACCTGAGGGTCCTTATTCCTTCCATGTTACTACGTTATGCGGTGGCGTATTTGATCTGTCTGTCAACGTCAATGGGGTTACGATAACGAATCTGGTGTATGAAGTACAACAGGGGTGCGGCACGTTTGACTTGTTTTTGTCGGCCACCGTTTCAGCCCCTAACTTCAATATTTTTTATATCCAAAAGTACAATCCCGTATCGGGTTTGTGGACGCATCCTTTTACGAATGTCCCCCAACAACCCGGACAGTCATTGGGTGCGGTCAATGCCTATGGATTGAACAACGGCGGTATCACACCGAACTTTTTTGTAAATGCTACATATCGTATCCTAAATCAGGGGCTCACATGGCAAACAGGCAATTCGTCGCTAAAACTATGCTGGAAACCGCTTGCCGAGTTCACGGTAGGGGGCTTTATCCCGTCCATCAGTGCTTTTGTTTTTGGTTGTAGCGACGGTGAGTCGGATGTTTTGGTGAACTTCAACGGCATTCCACCGTATTCTTATCGCATTATTTTGAAAGATAATTTGCCGTTTATCGTGGATAATGGCGATTCGCCGGTGTTTACCAACCTCACGACCGGGCTGTATACGTTCGAAGCCACTGACGCTTGCGGGAACATATATAATACGACTATCAGTACTGTCGATGGCTTTGGCCTACCCATTTCGGGCGCTGTAGGCTGCGAAAATACCCCCGGAAGTCTTGCCGTTCCCTATTTTGATTTTTTCGAGTACAAATGGTGGAAAGGGGATGACGAAAGCAATGTTATCGGCACGAATAGCGTGCTTGCCTTTCCCTCATTATCGCCCAGTGACATAGGCGTTTATCATGTGAGGGTTACGTATCTCTCCAACAGCAGTTCGTGCATCAACTTTGTAGCGACTTACAACTTGTCTGATATTCCCCGCTTGCCAAAGGCAGGCACTGGGAAATCAGTCGAATCTTGCTCGTCGGTGGGTACAATTGACCTTTTTACCCTGCTGGACCCACCTTTTGACAATGGAGGAACGTGGACTGCCCTGACGTCGGGGGATGTCGTCACTGGAAGTACGTGGGCAGCTGATTCCGCATCGTCTATCGGAAACCATGCCTTCCAATATACCGTACTTAATAGTTGTGGCGCCGTCAATGCCGTGGCGAACGTGATGCTGCTTGGTGCTCCTGAAACGCCGGTCGCCTCTGCTCTCCCGACGGTGTGCGAAGGATCCGACCTTCAGTTATTCTCTACCAGCGTATCAGGTGCCGAATATGTGTGGCGGGGTCCGAATGGTTTTGAGTCATCAGAAAAAGACCCTGTCATACCGAATGTATCATCCGATGCAACTGGGACCTATACGCTGAGTGCCCGTACTACCGCATGTGAATCCGGAACCTCGGAGGTGACGGTTTCTGTCAGCCCCCTGCCGCGATTTTCTGTTAATGGCGTGTGCGAAGGGGCACGATTCCGACTGACTGCGGTGCCTGAATCACCCGACATGGGACCTCTGTCATATACCTGGTCAGGTCCGAATGGTTACGTGGGTGACGGCGATTCAGTTATTGCACCACAAAAAGGGAATTATACGATCGTTTCGTCTGACATAAACGGTTGCAGTTTCGCACGTGATTTTGACGTAGCAAGCATTGTGTGCGAGATCCCGCAAGGTATCTCCCCTAACGGCGATGGGAAAAATGATTCATTTGATCTGTCGGGTTTGGACGTGAAAAAGTTGGAGATATTGAATCGGTATGGTACTGTGGTTTTTGACAAGTTGCATTACCTCAACGAATGGCACGGGCAAGACAAGTGCGGAAATCCGCTTCCTACAGCGACCTATTTTTATTACATCGAACTTGAAAACGGTGCTGGCAAAGCCGGTTGGGTCTACCTGACCCGAAATTAATTAAAGACTTTCGCCGAAATCTTCCTTCCGCTGCGCCTTGCGGATTTTTTTGAAGAGGTTTGAGGAATACACAAAGTCGACCACCGCTTCATTGTCGGTTCTGAAGATGTCTTTCTTGGTTCCTTCCCAAGCCAACACGCCATTCTTTAGAAAGACGATTTTCTCGCCAATCTCCATCACCGAGTTCATATCGTGTGTATTGATGACGGTCGTGATGTTATACTCCTGTGTGATTTCCTGGATGAGGTTGTCAATTACTATCGCTGTTTTAGGATCGAGTCCGGAATTCGGTTCATCGCAAAACAAGTACTTCGGATTGTTTACGATAGCCCTTGCAATGGCCACCCGTTTCTGCATCCCACCGGATATTTCGGATGGTTTTTTGTGATTCGCTTCGAGAAGGTTGACCCTTTTCAACACGACGTCAACCCGTTCGCGTATTTCTGCTGCGGTTTTATTGGTAAACATCGTCAGAGGGAAACCCACGTTTTGTTCTACCGTCATGCTGTCAAACAACGCACTTCCCTGGAAAACCATCCCGATCTCAGTGCGGAGTTCCCGTCGTTCGTCATCGGTCATTTCCGAGTACACCCGACCATCATAGGAAATCGTGCCGGAGTCTGGGGTATGGATACCCAGAAGGCTTTTCAACAACACGGTCTTCCCCGAACCACTCTGTCCGATGATCAGATTGGTCTTGCCGGTTTCAAAGACCGTCGAGATGCCTTTCAGTACCTTGCTGTCGCCAAACGACTTTTCTACGTTTTTGACTTCTATCATTTGCTCAGGAGGACTTGCGTCAGGATGTAATTTGACAAAATGATGACGACCGACGTCCACACGAACGACGTAGTACTGGCTTTTCCGACCTCCAGCGCGCCTCCCTTCATATAATAACCGTGGAACGAGGGGATGGTTGCCAACAACATCGCAAACACTAATGTTTTTATGAATGCATACGTTACGTGGAACGGCGTGAACTCGGTCTGCAACCCCTGGATGAACTCCGAACTACTCGTAAAGCCACCATATACCGCCCCAAGCCATCCACCCACGATACCCAGGAACATGCTGAGCATGATGACGAACGGATAGAGCGTGAGCGCCACAATCTTCGGGAAAACCAGGTAGTTTAGTGAATTGACACCCATTACTTCAAGAGCATCAATCTGCTCGGTAACCCGCATGGTGCCGATACTGGATGTGATGAAAGAGCCGACTTTACCCGCCATGATAATCGAAATGAAGGTAGGGGCAAATTCCAGAATTACCGACTGTCGCGTTGCAAAGCCGATCAGCATCTTTGGAATAAGCGGATTGGTAAGGTTAAGGGCTGTCTGGATGGCGACCACCCCCCCTACGAAGAAGGAAATGAAAGCGACGATTCCGAGCGAGTCAAAGACCAGATCGTCGATTTCCTTAAAAATCAGCTGTCGCATCGCTGACCATTTGGTTGGTTTTCGAAATACTTCCTGTATCATCAGGAAGTACTTGCCGGTCTGTGAAAGGATGCGGATAATGAACATCGGAAAAAATAAACGCTAAAGTACGAATAAAGGCCCGAACGGCGGCCCACCTCTCGCATATTTGGGAGGCCAAGGCCGTCCCGACAGCCAAAGCCTTGTCAATTAGCTGTTGCTATTGGAGCGGTTTCCAGAAAGTGCGGTAGTTTTTTCCGCCCGGGTACTCAATCTGCATCACGGCCTCCTTCTCCTCGATAGAGATGACATACATAGTGATAAGGAAGTTCTTTTCCTGTTCAGAAATTGTCAGCACACCCTTGCTTTCATCGTAGGCCCATGCTACTTTAAGCATCGTGTCACCGCTATAGGAGTCCGCGGTGTGGTCGGCATAGTAAACAACCCGATCTTTTTCATGCCCCGCATTGGGTGGATACGACGTTTCACCGATCATGTAGTGGTCCAATACCCAGGTACCCGGCAGTTTCTGTTCCACCAATTCCTTAGACAAATGCTGTCCGAACGCGGCACCGCACACTAGAAATAGCAACGATAAGAATAAGGATGATTTCATGAACGAAATATACATCACGAATTTTAAAAAACAACCCGCATGCAGAGTGTGTTTTATGTGTCGTATACCGCAAATTGCCGCGGCACTTCCGTACTTTCGAGTTATCTTTGTGCACCAACCGCTTTCCAGCGGATAGCAACACAACAACTATGGATTATTTTTCCTCTGGTTTCACCTTAGGGATACTCGGCGGTGGGCAATTGGGCAAAATGCTGCTGGCCGAAACCCGCAAATTCGACATCCGAACACATGTTTTGGATCCGGCTGGGGATGCACCCGGGCGTATCGCCTGCGATCACTTTGTGCAGGGCAGCCTGATGGACTTCAACACGGTTTACGAATTTGGTAAACAGGTGGATGTGCTGACCATCGAAATCGAACTCGTCAACCTCGATGCACTGGAACGATTGGAGCAGGAGGGAACCATTGTGTATCCTTCTTCTGCTACTTTGCGCCTGATTCAGGACAAAGGAACCCAAAAGGATTTCTATGCGTCCCACGGAATACCCACGGCACCGTATCGTCGGTTCGATTCGTTGGAGGAGCTTCGTGCCGCTGCGGTCGACTTTCCCTTTGTATGGAAAAGTGCCCGTTTCGGAT
>DATGXZ010000306.1:0-3847 GCA_035298445.1 Flavobacterium sp. | reverse complement strand
TGAGAGTGTCAGTCTGCAAACTGCGACTGCCTACTGTATTATGCTTGCTCAGCGATGATTTCGTAGGCAAGTTCCACTACCACGTCGCGGTGAAGGCGAACGTTTGCGGTGTATTTACCGGTACGTTTCACGATACCACTGGTGATGTATTTACGGTCAACCGGTTGTCCGGCTTTTTCAAGCGCTTCCGCGATGTCAGCGTTTGTAACCGATCCGAAGAGTTTGTCGCCACCTGCTTTCGCAACGATTTTGATTTCAAGTGCCTTAAGTGCTTCGGCCTGCTTTTTCGCATCCTCCACGATTTTGGCTTCCTTGAAGGCACGTTGCTTCAGGTTTTCAGCATGTACTTTCTTGGCAGAAGCGGTAGCGAGCGTAGCGAAACCCTGTGGAATCAGGAAGTTACGGCCGTACCCTGGCTTCACCGTTACGATATCGTCTTTGAACCCTAGGTTCTGTACGTCTTGTTTCAGTATCAATTCCATAATGGTCCTTCTGTATTATTTAAGCAAGTCAGCTACGTAAGGCATAAGCGCCAGGTGGCGTGCCCGTTTGATGGCTACCGATACTTTGCGTTGGTATTTGAGTGAGGTTCCGGTCAGACGGCGTGGAAGGATTTTCCCTTGCTCGTTGACGAATTTCAAAAGGAAATCAGGGTCTTTGTAATCGACATATTTGATTCCGGCTTTCTTGAAACGGCAGTATTTTTTCTGCTTGTTCGTTTCGATATTCAGTGGGGTCAAATAACGGATATCTCCGTCTTTCTTCCCTTTTGCTGCTTGTTCGATGCTAGACATGGTTACGCTTTTTGTTTGAGTTTTTCTCTTCTTCTTTCAGCCCAGGATACGGCGTGCTTGTCGAGTGCGACTGTGAGGAAACGCATCACGCGCTCGTCACGACGGAACTCCGTTTCGAATGGAAGCAGGTGCTCACCTTCGATTTGAAATTGGAACAGGTGGTAAAAACCACTCTTTTTGTTTTGGACCTCGTAAGCCAGCTTTTTCAGGCCCCAGTCCTCTTTGGCGACCATCTTGGCACCCCTCGACGTAAGGAAATCCTCAAATTTGCTTACTGTTTCCTTTACCTGCTGCTCAGATAAAACGGGATTCAAGATGAAAACAGTTTCGTAATGATTCATAATGGTTATTTTAAACGTGGGTGCAAAAGTAGTTGTTTAATTTGATTGCACAAATGCAGATGGCGAAAATATCGACGAAATGCATTTTTTTTCGCCAACATTTGGTTTGTAACCGCAAATTACCCTACTTTTAATTTCCCAAGTGTTAAAGAGGACGGATTATGAAACTGAATTGCGTTATTGTGGACGATAGCTCCATCCAACGGATGATCGTCGGTAAATTGGCGTCCAACCACCTCAACCTTAATCTGATAGGTGAGTTTTCAAACGCCATTGAGGCCAAGAATTTCATGTCGTATAACCAGGTTGACCTACTATTTCTGGACGTGGAAATGCCCATCGTAAGTGGCTTCGACCTTCTAGACGGACTCAAGACCAAGCCACAGGTGATTTTCATCACTTCCAAACCGGAATATGCGGTTAAGGCATTCGACTATGACGCGACCGACTACCTGCAGAAACCCATCACCCATCACCGCTTCGAGATCGCCATCAAACGCGCCCTCAATATGTATACGATGTTGCGTGACGCACAGGAAGAAGACGGAGAGTTCATTTTCATCAAGAGCAAACTGAAGAAACTCAAGGTGTTTATTTCGCGCATCAAATGGGTGGAAGCGTTCGGCGACTACGTGAAAGTAGTGACCGACGACGAAAGCCATCTGGTACTATCGACCATGAAGTCGTTCGAGAATGACCTGCCAGCCGAGAAATTCGTGCGGGTACACAAATCGTTCATCGTCAACATCGACAAAGTCGACAAATTCAACAGCAAATTCGCCGAAATCGGACCGAATAAAATACCGCTTAGCCGCAACAAGAAAGACGATTTGAAGAAAGCGTTGGAGTATGTGTAATTAGATAATTAGTCAATTAGATAATGAGATAATGAAAGACCTGTACGGTTCAATTGAACTGGCAGGTTTTTTTAATTAGCGAATGAGTTTAATTAGCGGATTAGCGAATGGAAGATCGGGAGATCAGAAGTAAATCAATGACGATTCAGACCTGCGAGGTTTTCAAAAACCTTGTAGGTCTTTTTAATTAGCGAATGGGTTAATTAGCGGATTAGCGAATGGAAGAGCGGAAGTGCGGAAGTGCGGGAGATCAGAAGTAAATCAACGACGATTCAGACCTGCGAGGTTTTCAAAAACCTTGTAGGTCTTTTTAATTAGCGAATGAGTCGATTAGCGAATGGGAGATCGGGAGATCGGAAGCAAATCAACGATGACTCCGACCTGCGAGGTTTTCAAAAACGTGTACGTCTTTTTAATTAGCGAATGAGTCGATTAGCGAATTAGCGAATGGAAGATCGGAAGTGCGGAAGTTCGGGAGATCAGAAGTAAATCAATGACGACGCAGACCTGCAAGGTTTTCAAAAACCTTGTAGGTCTTTTCCTATCAAGTACACACACCGCAATACGATCCCGAACTACCCCATGTCTTCTGGTCAGTCTCGAAAAAACTCAATAAAAATCAACGTTCACCACTACTTTCACGGAACGGTAGTGCGGTACGGCGGAAAAGCTGTTCCGGATGCGATCGATCCGGTTCTTTAGGGGCGCGGGGTTACTGCCCGACGGCATTTTAATGAGGATTTGCCGGATATATTCATTCCGGATACGGGCAATAGGCGGCTCTTCCGGACCCAGTATCGGCATATCAAGGTGCTGCCGCAGTACGTCGGCTAGCCAGGCAGATGCTTCCCGAAGCCGTTCATACTCGCGATACCGCAATGTAATGCGGATCAGACGGAAAAACGGCGGGTACTTATATATACGTCTCTCGTGTAACTGCTCGTGATACATCGCGGGATAGTCGTTCTCCGTCACCTGCCGGATGATGTTATGGTACGGATTATACGTCTGGATGATAACTTTTCCCTTACGCTCCGAACGCCCGGCCCGGCCCGCAACCTGCGTGAGCATCTGGAAGGCCCGTTCCTGCGCCCGAAAATCCGGATAGTAAAGCATGTTATCGGCGTTCATGATGCCGACCAACCCTACATTGTCGAAATCGAGGCCCTTTGACAGCATTTGCGTACCAATCAAAATATCGGCTTCACGGTTTCGGAACGCGTCGATAATACGCGAAAAAGCATGCTTGCCGCGGGTCGTATCCTGATCCATACGCAACGACCGTATCGCCGGAAACAATGCCTCAAGTTCCTCCTGCACCTGCTCCGTGCCAAAACCTTTGGTGGTAAGGTTTACCGAGCTGCACGCGTGGCAAAACTGTGGCATGGCGATGGCGTGGCCGCAATAATGGCAACGCAACTGGCTTTTGTGCTTATGATACGTGAGGCTTACATCACACTGCGGACACTGGGGCACGTGACCACAATCGAGGCATTCGACTACAGGTGAAAATCCTCGACGGTTCTGGAACAGGATGGCCTGTTCGCCGCGTGCCAACGTCTCCTGCAGGTTCTCGATAAGCGAATCGCTGAAATGCCCTTTCATTTTCTTCCGGAAATAGGCGTCTTTCAGATCGATCAACGCAATTTCAGGCAACACGGCGTCGCCATAGCGTTTGGTGAGTTCTACGAGTCCGTATTTTCCCGACTCGGCATTATACCGTGTTTCCAGCGAAGGCGTGGCCGAACCCAAAAGTACTTTTGCACCGTGGTAGCCCGCCAGCACAATAGCCGTATCCCGGGCGTGGTAACGCGGGGCCGGATCCTGTTGTTTAAAGGTCGGCTCGTGCTCTTCG
>DATGXZ010000305.1:0-2182 GCA_035298445.1 Flavobacterium sp. | reverse complement strand
ATACCTTCAGGTTGCTGAGGGCGCGGCTGGTGAAGGTGCCGGCCTGATCGGAATATACAGCACCCTTCGCAACAAACACCGCATCGGTGATGGCGCGCGGTTTGTAATGCAGCGGTCCGTAACTGAAAAGGTTGAAGCCGTTGTAGGTGGTGCTATCGGTGACGGTCTGCGGCGCGTCTTCTGAAAGTGATCCTGTGTAAATATCGACGCGGCTGATGGTGTAAAGACGGAAGGGTCGTGTGCTGGTGGAGTCGCCTTCACGGACAGACTGGTCGCTGATCTCCATCTCGACATTCGGTCGTGTGCCGGTTCCCACCGTGTCGATCGTAAAGAGGATGTTACTCGGCTGGAAATAAAACGCACCGCGGTTGCGGAAATCGGTCGTAATCCGGGCCCGTTCCGCATCGAAGTTCTCGCTTTTGAACGGAGCGCCAGACTGAAGAAAAGACGCGGTCTTCGACGTCCGAAACAAGGAATCAAGCGCCGGGGTTCGGATCTTGCGGGTAATCGAGTCGATACGATAAAGATCGCCCCTGGTGATCGAATAGGTAACACCGGCCCGTCGCCGTCCGGTTGAGTCGATGGCATAGCTTCCTTTCGCCTTGAAATAGCCGTTGTTGAAGAACCACGATTCCAACCTCGCCACCGAACGACGGGTCCGGTTGGTATCGATGATGGCAGGTGGTTCACCCACTTTTTTCAGGAAGGCATGGATGCCGGAGTAAAGGAACGATTGTCCTTTGCGTTCGACTTGTTTGGCTGACAACAAGCGACTTTGGCGTTCGAGTTTTTTGGGGTTGTCCCGAAATTTGGCCTTATAGGCGGAATCGGGGTTTTCCTTGGCCAGGTTGTAGAGGTTCAACCGCAGCTTGTATCCGAGGAAGGCGGTGTTGGGCTTTTGGTAGAGCAGGTTCTCCAATACATCGTCTCCCTGCTTCTCACCGTCGACCACAATGGTGTTTTTGGTCAGTAGCGTGCGGTTCTCGGGTACCTTCTGTATGGCATTACACGCGACCAGTAGCAGGGTGATCACGGTAAATAACGCTATTTTTGTACGGGAAGCTGCCAAGGGCACGCGGATTTGAATCAAAAATACATCATTTCGATGGTTGGGAAAAACCAAATAAAACGAATAACGTCGCTACACCACAAAAAATTCCGTAAGTCGTCGGGCTATTTCATCGCGGAAGGACGAAAAGTCATTTCCGAACTCCTGGAAGCGGGCTTTGTACTCGACGCGTTATACGTAACATCCGATATCTTCAACGAGGTGTCGCCTGCACTTCGACAGGCAGTATCCGAAGATATAATGGCACGTATGACGGCGCTCACCAACCCAAGTGATTGCCTGGCGGTTTTCGAAACGAAACAGGTGGCGAGTTTAGAGCTGTCCGGACTCATCCTGGCCCTCGACGACGTGCGCGATCCGGGGAATCTGGGAACGATCATCCGACTGTGTGACTGGTTTGGGGTAAAACACCTGGTCTGCTCACCCGAATCGGCCGATGTGTACAATCCGAAAGTCGTGCAGGCTACCATGGGGTCGCTGGCACGCGTAAATGTGCACTACCTGCCCTTACAGGAGGTGCTGACGACAAGTTCGGTTCCGGTTTTCGGCACGTTTATGGACGGGGGGAATGTCTACCACACCGCGCTGCCGAAAGAAGGCATTTTGGTTTTGGGGAACGAAGCCAACGGCATTTCAGACGCGATAGCATCCTGTTGCCAAAACCGTCTCGCGATACCCCGATTTGGTACGGAACAGAAAACAGAAAGCCTGAACGTCGCGACGGCCGCCGCGATCTTCCTGAGTGAATTCCGCAGAAGTTTTTAGTGGAAGGTAAAGTTGATGAAGAGCGCGCGTGTCTTCATACTGCCGATGTTGGACGTCCACGGACTACTCGGATCGTTATCGGGCACAAGTTCGTTTTGTAAACTGAACACACCGCGTATCGAAGGCGAGAATTTGAAGTACTGCAGGTAAAGGTCAACGCCAAATCCAATCTCATAGAAATTCGTCCATTTCGTCATCCGGAAACGGTTGTTGGCGTTGTCGTCTCTTGACTTTTCATTGCTCGAGAGGTTAAGCGCGGTGCCCACACCTCCTATGAGGTACGGACGTACGTTTCCGGTGCGGTTCGCTGAGAACTTCAACAGAAGCGGGAAGTGGATATAGGTGGAT
>DATGXZ010000304.1:0-1807 GCA_035298445.1 Flavobacterium sp. | reverse complement strand
ATCCTTGATTTCGGCTCGCAGTACACACAACTCATCGCGCGCCGTGTTCGCGAACTCAACATCTTTTGCGAAATCCATCCGTTCAACCACCTTCCCGACGACCTTTCTTCTTACAAAGCGGTCATTCTTTCGGGGAGCCCTTTCTCCGTCCGTGCCGACGACGCGCCCCATCCCGACCTGTCACAGATTCGCGGCAAAAAGCCGTTGTTAGCGGTTTGTTACGGGGCACAGTATCTCGCCCATTTCGGTGGAGGTGAGGTAGCGCCTTCCAACATCCGGGAATATGGACGGGCAAACCTTTCCTACATAAAGGAGAACGAAGGCTTTTTCGACGGCGTCGATACCCACACCCAAGTGTGGATGAGCCACAGCGACACCATCAAAAAACTGCCTGAAAATGGCGTGCGGTTGGCAAGTACACACGATGTGGAAAACGCGGCCTTCCGAATTGAAGGGGAAACTACCTACGCCATTCAGTTCCACCCAGAGGTGTACCATTCCACCGACGGCGCCCGCATGCTTAAGAACTTCCTCGTGAACATCGCGCAGGTGTCACAGGACTTCACACCCAATGCCTTCGTCGAGGAAATCGTAGCCGAACTGAAAGAGAAAGTCGGCGACGACAAAGTAGTGCTCGGCCTCTCTGGCGGTGTCGATTCTACCGTAGCGGCGGTACTGCTGCACAAAGCGATCGGCAAAAACCTCTATTGTATTTTCGTCAACAACGGGCTGCTGCGGAAAAACGAGTTTGAGAATGTCCTCCACCAGTATAAAGACATGGGACTTAACGTCAAAGGCGTAGATGCCAGTGACCGTTTCCTTTCGGAACTCACCGGTATATCCGACCCTGAGACCAAGCGGAAAACCATCGGTCGCGTCTTCATCGAAGTATTTGACGATGAAGCGCACGCCATCGAAGACGTGAAATGGTTGGCCCAGGGAACGATTTATCCCGACGTGATCGAATCGGTCTCGGTGAAAGGACCTTCTGCCACGATCAAATCCCATCACAATGTCGGCGGTCTTCCCGATTTCATGAAACTGAAAATCGTTGAGCCGCTCCGGATGTTGTTTAAGGATGAAGTACGCCGCGTAGGCGCCACCCTCGGTATCGATCCGGCGTTATTGGGACGGCATCCGTTCCCGGGACCTGGACTTTCGATCCGGATTCTCGGCGATATTACCCCGGAGAAAGTGCGTATCTTGCAAGAAGTGGATGCGATTTTCATCGACGGACTCAAGTCGTGGGGCCTCTACGACAAAGTCTGGCAAGCCGGTGCGATCCTGTTGCCTGTAGACAGCGTGGGCGTCATGGGCGACGAGCGTACCTATGAGAAAGTCGTGGCCCTTCGCGCGGTCGAATCGACTGACGGTATGACAGCCGACTGGGTGCACCTGCCGTATGAATTCCTGATGAAGATTTCCAACGAGATCATCAACCGGGTAAAAGGCGTGAACCGCGTGGTGTATGACATCAGCTCGAAACCACCTGCCACTATCGAGTGGGAATGATTCTTGCTGTGCGCGCTGCAACCTAAACCGAAAACATGAAGAAACTGCTTTTCCTTTTCCTGCTGTCACTGGCCTCCATAGTGGGATGCGCCCAAACGAAACCCATCCGGCACACGGTTGCCAAAGGAGAAACCGTCACCCAAATCGCGCAGAAATACAGCGTGACGACGTCGGATATCTTCCGTCTCAATCCGGATGCACAGGCAGGGGTAAAGGAAGGAACCATTCTGCTGATTCCGCCTGCGGTAAATGCCGGAACAAAACCGAAAAAACAACCCGCTACAACTGAAGGTAC
>DATGXZ010000303.1:0-12109 GCA_035298445.1 Flavobacterium sp. | reverse complement strand
TTCTATCGCCCTGTTGTTTCTGACTTTTTCAGCATTCGCACAAAAAACGACTGTTCCGGCGGGTGAATTACCTAAGATCGGCCAACAACTGCTGGCGAAACACTTCGCGGGGGCGTCTGTCACGACCCTTGAATACGATGCCCAGAATCCAACTACCTCCTATTGGGCCACGCTTTCGAACGGGGTCATGGTGAGTTTCGACATAAACGGTGACTGGTTGGAAGCAACGAGTGCGAACGGCCTCGAATCGACCCTGATTCCGTCGGAAACCTCGAAATATCTTGCCAAAAAATATCCCGGACAGAAAGTTCTGCGGGTTGCACGCACCGAATACGGCTTCGAGGTAGACGTGACCCGAGTAAAGGGCATCCTATTTCATAAAAACGGTATGTTTAACGACAATAATTAGTCGTCTTTCCGCCACTTTTTGGTATCCTCAAATACCTGTTCCAGAATCCTGGCTTCTTTTTCGTCGAATTCCACATTGCGGCGTGACATCACGATGCGCGCGGTGTCGAATGCTTTTTTGGTAAGGTAGGTCGTAAACCCGGAAGCACCGCCCCATGAAAAACTCGGCACGAAATTCCGCGGAAAACCGGCGCCGAAGATATTTGCGCTGACCCCGACCACGGTACCCGTATTGAACATCGTGTTGATACCACACTTACTGTGATCACCCATCATGAGTCCGCAGAATTGAAGTCCGGTCTTGACGAAGCCACCCGTTTCGTAGCTCCATAGTTTGACCTCTTCATAGTTGTTTTTAAGGTTTGAGTTGTTGGTGTCGGCACCCAAATTGCACCACTCGCCTAAGACCGAATTCCCTAAAAAGCCGTCGTGCCCCTTATTCGAGTAGCCAAATAAAACCGAGTTGCTGACCTCGCCGCCGATACGGGAATGCGGGCCCACGGTGGTTGCACCGTACACTTTGGTAGCAAGTTTCACCTGGCCACCCTCGCACAGCGCAAATGGCCCGCGAATAACCGACCCTTCCATGATTTCGGTATCTTTTCCGATGTAGATCGGACCGGTTGAGGCATTAAGCGTCACAAACTCCAGTCGCGCGCCTTCTTCAATAAAGATATTTTCCGACGCGATCACGTTGACGCTGGCGGGAATCGGCTGCGACTTTCGATCATCGGTCAACAGTTCAAAATCTTCCCGCAGCGCGGCATCGTTCTTTTGGAAAATATGCCACGGCTTGGTGATGGAAATGCCTTCCTCCTCATATTCGATTACGTCGTAGGTATCGAAATCCACCTCTTCCTGGGTATCTTCCGTAAAAAAGGCAATTACTTCATCTCCTTTAAAAATGGCCTGCCGAGGTTCAAGGTTTTTGACCATTTCAGCCAAGACCTCGTTGGGCAGCCACGATGCGTTGATGAGGACATTTTCCTCCATTTCCACCATGGGGAATTTCTCCGATAAGTACTCTTCCGTGATGGTCGTCGTAGTAGACCCAAGGTACCGTTCCCATTTCTCGCGAATGGTCAGTATCCCAACGCGGATATCGGCAACGGGGCGCGTGAACGTAAAGGGAAGTAAGGCATTGCGGGCGGGGCCGTCGAAGAGGATGTAGTTCATTATTGGGAGTTAGGATTTAGGAGTTAGGAGTTGGTGGTCAGTAGTCAGTGGTTAGTGGCTGGTAGCACTCGCTACTGACTACCGACTACTGGCCACCGACCACTCCGCCCAAATATACAAAAAAACGCCCCCGATGACGGAGGCGTTTGTATCTGGAAGCGGGTTCTTATTTGCTGAACTTCGCGTATTTGTTCTTGAACTTGTCGATACGACCAGCGGTATCGATGAGTTTGGATTTACCAGTGTAAAAAGGGTGGGACGTGCGAGAGATCTCGAGTTTTACAACAGGATACTCAACGCCTTCGTGAACGATTGTCTCTCTTGTGTCAGCGGTTGATTTGGTGATGAACACTTCGTCGTTCGACATGTCTTTGAACGCAACCAGTCTGTAACTTTCCGGGTGGATTCCTTTTTTCATGGTATTTCTTATTTGTGGCGCCCGTTTCCCCTGAGGCTTCCTGTGTCGGAAGGTATGGATGGCGAGAGCCTTTTGTTAGTTTTCTTTAAAATCGAGGTGCAAATGTATGGTTTTTATTTCGATCCACAAGAAAACAGTTGCTTTTTTTGCTTACCTTCATTGTAGGCGGATTTAGTATATTTGCCTAAACCAAAAAAAATAACCACATGAACCCTATCGTCAAGAAAAACGGAATTACATTCGGCATCATTTCAGGTGTCTTCTCTATTTTGGTAACGGCGTTGATGTATGCTGTAGACGTCACGCTTTTCGCGTCGGCGGCGACCGGCATCGTCTTGCTGCTGGCGTACCTTGTAATCGGTGTCATTCTGATGATCCGCACCCGCAAGGCGTTGGGTGGTGTGATGACATTCAAAGAAGGTTTCACCGCCTACTTTATCTCGGCTTTGGTGGGACTGCTGATTTCAACTGCTTTCAATTACGTGTTGTTCAACCTGATCGATCCGGGTGCACAGGAAACCATTAAAGAAGTTACGATCACCAAAACCACTGAAATGCTGGAAGGCTTTAATGTGCCATCAGCCGACATCGACAAAGCGATTGCCGACATCGAAGCGCAAGACCAGTATTCTCCGTACAGCCTGCTTAAAGGTGTGTTGATGGGATTGGTAGTCAGCTCGATCATCGGACTGATCTTCGCCGCTATATTCAAGAAATCGCCGAAAGTATATTAATGGATCTATCCGTCGTCATTCCCTTACTGAACGAACACGAGTCTTTACCGGAACTACATAGTTGGATTGCGCGCGTGATGGCTGAAAACGGCTTTTCATACGAAATCCTCTTCATCGACGACGGAAGTACAGACGGTTCCTGGGAAATCATTGAGCGTCTCTCTCGGGCGAATCCGGAAGTGAAAGGCATCCGTTTCCTGACCAATTTCGGGAAATCGCAGGCCTTGCACGCTGGTTTCGCCCAGGCAGAGGGCGACGTCGTTATTACCATGGACGCCGACCTGCAGGACAGTCCGGATGAAATTCCGGAGCTTTACCGCATGATTTCGCAAGACGGATATGACCTCGTATCCGGCTGGAAGAAGAAACGCTACGATTCAGTAGTATCGAAAAACCTTCCTTCCAAACTGTTCAACTGGGCCGCGCGACGCACATCCGGGGTACAGTTGCACGACTTCAACTGCGGACTCAAGGCCTACAAAAAGGTCGTGGTCAAGAACGTGGAGGTGTCCGGGGAAATGCACCGCTACATTCCGGTGCTGGCGAAAAACGCAGGGTTTTCCAAGATTACCGAAAAAGCCGTTACCCACCAGGCCAGGAAATACGGGAGCACGAAATTTGGCATGAACCGCTTCATCAACGGCTTCCTCGATCTCATCACTATCTGGTTTCTATCGCGCTTCGGAAAACGTCCCATGCACCTTTTCGGCGCCTTGGGGTCACTGATGTTCGTGGTAGGCTTTCTGGCAGCCGGTTTCATCGGGGTCAACAAACTGCTCCGTCTTTATACACACAAACCCACCATATTGGTGACCGACAACCCCTGGTTCTACATCTCACTGGCCACCATGGTCATTGGCACCCAACTGTTTCTGGCGGGCTTCCTGGGGGAAATCATTCTTCGCACGAAGAACAACGACAAGAATTACAAAATAGCCGAACAACTAAATATCTGAACGATGTCACTCGATCCGACACTGGTAGCCCGGGCAAATGCCTGGCTGACGCCGACTTTTGACGAAGAAACGCAGACGGAAATCCGTCGTATGATGGCAGATGCGCCGAAAGAACTCGAAGAGAGTTTCTATAAAAACCTGGAATTCGGCACGGGTGGTATGCGCGGCACCATGGGCGTCGGCACCAACCGCATCAACAAATATACCTTGGGTAAAAACACCCAGGGACTTTCAGACTATCTCAGCAAGTCATTCCCTGACAAAGACATAAAAGTCGTGATTGCCTTCGATTGCCGCCACAACAGCCAGACGCTCGCCCAGGTAGTGGCGGATGTGTTTTCGGCAAACGGCATCAAGGCGTATCTATTTTCAGACCTCCGCCCGACACCTCAACTTTCGTTCGCGCTAAAATATTTGGGCTGCCAGGCCGGCATTGTATTGACGGCCTCGCACAACCCGCCCGAATACAATGGATATAAGGTATATTGGGAAGACGGTGGCCAACTCGTTCCACCGCAAGACGGCGAGATCATTGACGTAATCGAGGCGACGCGCTATGAAGACATCCGCTTTGCGCCCAATCCGGCGTTGATTGAAAAAATCGACACGGTCATAGACGATGCGTTCATCACATCAGCCATTGCCAATGCCGGTTTCCAAACACCGGCCGAGGCAAAAGACAACCTGAACATCGTATTCACCTCTTTGCATGGCACCTCGATCACAGTGGTTCCCAAAGTACTGGAGCGGGCCGGCTACAAAAACGTCCATATCGTAGCGGAACAGGCAACTCCCGACGGCGACTTCCCGACGGTGAAATCGCCCAATCCGGAAGAACCGGAGGCACTTACCATGGCTATGGCGCTGGCCGAAAAGGTACATGCCGACATCGTCATCGGTACGGATCCAGATTGTGACCGACTGGGTGTGGCGGTGCGCGACAACGACGGCCGTTTGCTGTTGCTCAATGGCAACCAGACGATGATCCTGATGACGCATTTCCTTCTCGAAAAATGGAAACAGGCCGGAAAAATCAATGGCAAACAGTTCATCGGATCGACTATTGTTTCGACCCCTATGATGCACGACCTGGCCGATGCGTACGGCGTGGAATGCAAAGTGGGCCTCACCGGCTTCAAATGGATCGCGAAGATGATCAAAGATTTCCCGCAACTCGAATTTATCGGGGGTGGTGAGGAAAGTTTTGGCTATATGGTAGGCGATAAAGTGCGTGACAAAGACGCCGTCGCCTCTACCCTTCTGATGTGTGAAGTCGTGGCACAGGCCAAAGCGAAGGGCAGTTCTGCCTATCAGGAACTACTTCAGGCGTACGTGCAGTTCGGGTTTTATAAGGAGTATCTTGTTTCACTGACAAAGAAAGGCATCGAAGGACTTGCCGAAATCAACCAAATGATGGTCGACCAACGAATCAATCCGATTACCGAACTCAACGGACAGCGCGTGGTGCTGGTCGAAGATTATAAATCATCGGTCGCGAAAAACCTGTTGACAGGGGAAGAAGAACCGATCGACCTTCCGAAATCTGACGTGCTGATTTATTATACGGAAGACGGTTCGAAGGTTGCCGCCCGTCCGTCGGGAACGGAGCCAAAAATTAAATTTTATGTGAGTGTCAAGACGGAGATCGGCGACGTAACTGACTTTGCCGGTGCCGAGAAAGAACTTGATGCCAAAATCCAAAATATCCTTCGGGATCTGAGTATTTAATGAGTAACCTCCGAAAGATACTTCCTTTTGCGAAGCCCTATAAGCGGTACGCGTTGTTGAACGTTTTCTTCAACGTTCTGTATGCGTTGTTCAGTGCGCTTTCCTTTGTGGCCCTGATGCCCATGCTGGATGTGCTTTTCGGACAGGCGGAACACCTGCGTGTGAAACCCGTCTATCAAGGTATTTCGCATTTGAAAACCTACATCAGCGACTCGCTCAATTACTTCCTGACAGGAATTGAAGATACGTATGACACACCCACCATGCTGCTCGTGCTGGTAGCTGGTATCATCGGCATCTTTCTTCTGAAGAACTTCTTCGATTATATGGCGATGTTCTTCGTCACCTTCCTAAAAAACGGGGTACTGAAAGACATCCGCAATGCGATTTACGACAAAACCCTGGAACTGCCGCTCTCGTTCTTTTCCGAAAAAAGGAAAGGCGATGTGATTGCCCGCATTTCAGGTGATGTCAACGAAATCCAGAACTCGATGCTTTCAATGCTGGAATTGGTTGTGAAAGAACCCCTTACAATCCTGTTTACGATTTGCGCCATGTTTTCGATCAGCGTGAAACTGACGATTTTCGTGTTCGTGTTCATTCCCGTTTCAGGCTATATCATCTCTCTGATTGGCAAGCAACTGAAGAAAAAGTCAAATCGGGCGCAACAAGAGCAGGGTATCTTCCTCTCCACCATTGAAGAAACGCTGGGAGGATTGAAAGTGGTAAAAAGCTACAACGCAGAGCCGCATTTCAGCCAACATTTCCGCGATTCAACCCGACGGTATTTCAACCTGTCAAACAGCATCGGCAACCGACAGAATATGGCCTCGCCGGTCAGTGAGTTTATGGGTATCGTGGTGATTGCCATGTTGCTGTGGTATGGTGGACAAATGGTGTTGGTGGAAGGCACCCTGAAAGGATCGGCCTTTATCACCTATATGGGACTCGCCTATAACATCCTGACACCGGCCAAAGCCATTTCAAAAGCGTCCTATTCGCTGAAACGGGGGCAGGCTGCTGCCGATCGGGTGATGGAGATACTCGACCAGGAAAACCCCATCCGCTCGAAGCCGGATGCCGTACAAAAAACATCCTTCGACTCAGCTATTACCATTGAGAATATCCAATTTAAATATGTAAGGGAGCGCGTCCTGAAGGATTTTTCCCTGACCGTTCCGAAAGGCCAAACCGTGGCGTTGGTAGGGCAATCGGGAAGTGGAAAGAGTACGATTGCCAACCTCCTCACACGTTTTTACGACGTGCAGGAAGGCCGTATTGCGATTGACGGAACCGACATCCGCGACCTTGACCTCGTGTCGCTGCGATCGTTGATCGGACTCGTAACGCAGGACAGCATCCTGTTCAATGATACCGTTGCCGGAAATGTGGCACTAGGCAAACCCGGCGCGACGGACGAGGACATCATCGAAGCGTTGAAAGTAGCAAACGCATATGAGTTTGTAAGTGAGCTTCCGGAAGGCATCCATACCAACATCGGCGATAGCGGAAATAAACTTTCAGGCGGACAAAAGCAGCGCCTAAGCATCGCGCGGGCCGTGTTGAAGAATCCGCCCATCATGATTCTTGATGAAGCAACCTCGGCGTTGGATACCGAAAGTGAAAAGTTCGTTCAGTTGGCCTTGGAAAACATGATGCAGAACCGCACTTCGATTGTCATCGCGCACCGTTTGTCGACTATCCAAAAGGCCGATCTTATCGTGGTGATGCAGAAAGGCCAGATCTCGGAGATGGGCAAGCACGATGAGTTGATGAAAAAGAATGGGGTTTACCGCAAACTGGTCGAGATGCAGTCGTTCGAAAGTTAAAGGCGATGTATACGGCGAACGCGCATATCACGCTGCCGGAAGACGGAAAGACACTCGTCTGGAAATACCTTGACCTATCGAAATTCCTCGATCTATTGTTGTCGCGGAAGCTGTTTATGTCGCGTTCCGACAAATTCGAAGATCAATACGAGGGTACGTTTTCAGAGCCGACCTTTGAAGAAATCAAGAAACTGGCACACGACAATCCGGAGTTTTTGGACTATTACAAAACCCACCGCGAAAAAGTCGTGATCAGCAGTTGGCATATCAACGAATACGAATCGTTTGCGATGTGGCAGATTTTCACACAGAACAGCGAGGGGATTGCGATACAGTCGACCGTCGAACGCCTGCAACAAGCGGTAGAGCCCGAGCGGCAGTTCCGGCAATTCATCGGTGAGGTCAACTATATTGATTATAAAAAGGAATACATCCCATTTGACGACCTGTTCTTCCCTTTCCTTTTCAAACGAAAAAGTTTCCAGTATGAGCGGGAAGTCCGCATCCTGACGGATGTTTCATCCCACAAAGGCATTACTATCAACGAAGGACTTAAAATCGACGTTGACCTTGACTCGCTGATCGAGCGGATCTACATCCATCCCAAATCAGAAAACTGGTACAAACGTCTGGTAATAGAACTGGTTTCGAAATTAGGTTTCGACTTCCCAATCGAAAAGTCGGACCTCGAAAGCGACATCCTGATCTAACGTTGTAACGCCTGCACGGCCAGGGCGTATCCTTCCAGTCCAAGCCCAATAATTACTCCTTTGGCATGAGGGGACACGAACGACTGGTGGCGAAACGTCTCTCGTGAAAACGTATTGGAGATATGCACTTCAATGACCGGAGCCGGAATGGCCTTTACCGCGTCGCCAATCCCCACTGAGGTATGGGTATAAGCCGCTGCGTTGAGTATAATTCCGTCCGTGGAAAAACCGGCCTCCTGAATTTGATTGATAAGTTCCCCCTCTACATTACTTTGGAAATAACGAAAAGTTATCGCGGGAAAACGCTGGATCAAGTCGTTATAAAACGTCTCAAAATCGGTGTTGCCGTAGATGTCGGGCTCGCGCTTGCCGAGGAGGTTCAGATTGGGTCCGTTGATGATAGCGATCGTCATCGTTGTTTTTTGTAAAAGTAGTGAAGTTCCTCCTATCACGAAAAAACCGTCCCAGGTCGGGACGGTCAAGTGTATATAGAGAGGAATGAAATGCGATCAGAATCGGTAGCCCAGTGATAACTGAATGACTTTATTGGTTACCTCTGCATCCTCGGTGGTGTCGGTCAGGCCTACCACGTAGCGTGCCTGGGCAAACAGGTTTTTCGTGACGTTGACGGTGGCGCCGCCGGCAATAGCAAAGTCGAACGACTTCGTCTCGAACGTTTCGTCTACGTCATCATTGACCAGGAACGAGAATTGCGGTCCTGCGTCGAGGCTCAGTACATCCGGGAGCAGGTAGAACCGCGCCAGGACGGGCACCGATATGTAGTCAAAATTGAAGTCGCCCGCTCCTTCTACTTTGGCACCCTGCGAACTGTATAGGGCTTCAGGCTGGATGGAGAATGTCGGCAACACGTTGATTTCGAGCACGGCGCCTGCATGCCAACTGGTCATATTGTCGGTTGACACATCCTGGGCGTCAACATTGGCGAAATTCGCCCCGGCTTTTACACCAAAACGAAGGGATTGTGCCGAAAGCGGCAGACAGACGACGGAAAACAAAAGACAAACAAATAGCTTTTTCATGAGTAATGGGTTTATGTTTTGTAAAAAGTTCAATCCAAAAGTACAACGGTCGAAAAGACAACATCTTGTAAATAAACTCTTTTCCGTTTCATTTTAAGAGTATTTTAAATGTTAATTAACTGTTGAAAACTATGTTGATAAAACCGGCAATCCCTTGTGTTTACTAGGAATTTCGTTGCGCTAACTTTGATCCAAACTAAAATGAAAACAAACAAATCGTCTTCAACTTTGGTTTAGACCTTACCAACATCAATTCCGGTCTTCTTTACAATTCTAATCGAATTTTTTATACATAGGTTTTTTAAGATTGGAAAACCCCTTCGCATGAAGGGGTTTTTCTTTTTTATCCTAAAACAGGAAGCCGACTCCCAACTGGAAAACCGAGTTCTTCACATCGGCATCCTCGATAATATCGGTTAGGCCATACGTGTAACGACCGGTGGCGAAAAATCCTCCCTGCGTGCGAAAGGTAATACCACCTGCGATTCCGAAGTCATAGTCTTTCGCGGCATTCAGGTCAATATCCCCGGGGTTATCCGATGGATCGGTGTCAACTTCTTCATTCACCTTGAAACTGAACTGCGGACCTACTTCGAGGCTCAATCCGTCAGTCAGAAAGACTTTCGCTAATACGGGTACGTTGATATAATCCAACTGGTACTCTACTTTACTACCGTCTGCACCATCAATGTCCGATTCGAAGCCCTGTCCGGAATACAATGCTTCCGCCTGCAACGAAATCATCTCGGTGAGCGGAAACTCTGCCAATACACCAACGTGAAAACTGGTCCGAGAATCGGGCGTATCAAAATCTTTGCCGGTCACAGTCGCAAAGTTCACACCACCTTTTACGCCGAAGCGAATAGCCGACGTGGTTGTCGCTGTATTATCGGATTGAGCTTCCACCATAGTGGATGCGAATAAGAGTGCCGTCAGGCCCAAAAAAGGTACTACTTTCATAATGGATCGATTTAAAGGTTTTACCCAAAGTTAGTCTCGCCCCTGGCTCAAAATCCTTAAAGCGCTCCCAATTCACATAGCTTTAACTTTGCGTTATTTTCTAATAATTGACAATAAATGCAAGTTTTAATCAATAATAATTTCGGAATCGGCTAAAAAAAGAAAATTATGCAATATTTGATCGAAATCATGTATCCTTCTTACTGGCGGTTCCTTATTTTGTAAAGATTCATTTTTTAGCTACCTTGGAACGATGCAGAACTGGGCCCCCTACCTTACCCATTTTAAGAATTACCTGCGGCTGGAACGTGCCCTTTCTGATAATACCATCACGAATTACCTCTTTGACCTCGAGCGGTTTTGCCTGTTTTTGGAAACGCATGGCATGACCGAGAGTCCGCTGCAGATAACCAGCGAAACCATACAGCAGTTCCTATTCCAACTGTCACAGGAAGTCAAACCACGGTCACAGGCCCGTATCATATCAGGGTTGAAGAGTTTTTTCCGCTACCTCACCTTTGAAAACTACCGCAAAGACAATCCCATGGATTTGATCGATGCGCCCAAACTCGGACGAAAACTCCCCGATACGTTGAGCGTTTCCGATATTGATCGGCTTATCGGCGCGATAGACCTCTCTAAAGAAGACGGCGAACGCAACAGGGCGATGCTTGAAACGCTTTATGGGTGTGGGCTTCGGGTGTCGGAACTTGTTACGTTACGCCTCTCGGATCTTTTCCCCGATGAAGGCTTCATTCGGGTAACGGGAAAAGGCAACAAGCAGCGTTTCGTTCCTATTGGGCCGGCTACCCTCAGGTACATTCGCTTTTACGTCGAAGGTCCCCGGGCCCATTTGGCGATCCAGAAAGGCCATGAAGACACCGTTTTCCTGAACCGAAGGGGTGCAGGACTCACCCGTGCGATGGTGTTTACAATCATCAGGCGTCTCGCTACGGCAATCCATCTTGAAAAACGTATCAGTCCACACACCTTCCGACACTCGTTTGCCACGCACTTGCTTGAGAACGGCGCCGACCTCCGATCCATCCAACTGATGCTCGGACATGAATCGATTACTACTACGGAAATCTATCTCCATCTCGACAGAACGCACCTTTCACAGATTATTAATGCATTTCATCCGAGAAAGTAGGCCAAAAAAAAACACCTCGGTATTTTTGCGCAGGGGAAATGTGCAATTTAGGGTTAATGAGGAAGTTTAAAGACATATATGTGGTTGACGATGATAAAATCTATCATTTTATCTTACGGAACCTATTACAGAAGAACGATATCTGCACCGAAACCTCTTTTTTTGAAAATGGTCAGGATGCACTCCAGAACCTGATGGAAAAAGTGGTCACCAACGAATTCCCTGATCTTATCCTTCTAGACATCAATATGCCCATCATGGATGGCTGGCAGTTTTTGGAGGAATACCGAAAGCTAAAGGAAAACTACGACATCCCGACGAAGGTCTATATGGTAACCTCGTCAGTAGATACGGTCGACAAGGCCCGCGCCCAGTTCTTTGAAAAAGAAATAGCGAAATACTACGTAAAACCCATTAACGAACACGATCTTTCCCGGATCTTCGCTAACTAATTGAAAAGTTGAAACCAAAAAAAAGTCCGCAATTGCGGACTTTTTTCGTTTCTATTTCTTTCTTATTTCGCGATATTAACGGCACGCGTTTCGCGGATCACGGTAATCTTTACCTGTCCCGGATACGTCATCTCCGTCTGGATTTTCTGCGATATGTCAAAAGACAGACTGGCGGCCTTGTCATCGGATACCTTTTCGCTCTCCACGATCACACGCAGTTCACGACCTGCCTGGATAGCATATGCACTTTTCACACCATGGAATCCGAAGGCGATGTTCTCGAGATCTTTGAGGCGCTGGATATACGAATCCAATACCTGGCGACGGGCACCCGGACGGGCACCTGAAATCGCGTCACATACCTGTACTATTGGCGAAATCAACGATGTCATTTCAATTTCGTCGTGGTGGGCTCCAATTGCATTACACACTTCTTCTTTCTCACCAAATTTCTCCGCCCATTGCATACCCAACAGCGCGTGTGGCAGATCACTTTCGGTTTCCGGCACTTTTCCGATATCGTGAAGGAGACCGGCGCGCTTGGC
>DATGXZ010000302.1:0-28391 GCA_035298445.1 Flavobacterium sp. | reverse complement strand
CATTCGAGATGACGACACTTTCCACTTTGACCTGGTAGTCTTTGTAGTCGCGCAGGATGGTGGCGATGTCTTTCGCTTTCTGTTCACTCGGGATGCCGTGTATCACCAGGAAGTCGTCTTCCATCGTAAACAGGTCACGCGATAGTTTCAGGCGCTCAGTGGTGCGTTCATCCGTAAACTTTGTTAGCAATCCGACCAGTTTTTTGATCTCGGGTGTGTCGATAGCGCTTATTTTATAAAGTATCTTCCAGCTTTCGGGTTTGGCGGCATAGTACTTACGCGCTTCGAGCATGGCCACATCCCGCCCTAGCAATTTCTCGGCTTCCTTCCCTTCTTCTGCATTCGGATAATTCAAGGCGAGGAAATTCAGGTTCGATTTGTACTCTTTCAAACCTTTTATCTTTCCGGCCACGCGGGCCTTCAATAGTTCCATCTTCGGCACAATCTCTTCGCCGGTGAACTGGGTGACGGCCGCTTCTACCTGTGGCAAAAGGGCGCGGTATTCTTCTTTTTCGTACATCGCAAAAAGTCGGTCGTATACCGCTTCCGGCGATTGGTCACTTGTGGCTGCCTCGGTCGGGTTGGTCAGGATTTGTGCGTATCGCGAGTCGGGGTATTCGGTCGCAATCCGGTTTTTCATCGCCGCTGCCTTGTTCTTGTCGATGATCTCGTAAATCTTGAAGAGGTGGTAGTAGGTCGGCAGCACCAGTCGCTCTTCCGGCTTGTTGCCCAGCAATTGTTCGAGTTTGTCGGCTGCCAGTTTATACTCCTTGAACTTCTCCTTATAAATAACGCCTAACTGGTAGTAGGCAAAGTTGCGCTCGACGGCCAGGCTGTCCAGTATCTTTTTGTCGGAAGGAAGTTGCCTGAGGTAAAAATCTGCCGTGTATTTCTCCGGAACGGCTTCTGTCGTTTTCCCTTTCGGATCGCGTGCAGCGGTAATCGCCGTCGAATCGGCCAGCAACTCATCGACTTTCTCATCTGCCTGCTTGAGCGCCGACAAGCGCCAGTTGGGCTTCAGGGCGCGGGAACCCCATTTCTTACGGAATTCGAGTTTGCCAAAGGCTACTGTTTGTGGGTTGTAGAAGTAAAAGGTGCTGTTGCCGGCACTTGTTCCGCCAGTGGACCTAACCGGATTCACCGTGTTCTTAGGGTCGTCTTTCACCGTCGCTACGATGGACCTTCCGTCGGCCCGCTCGATGTCATCGTTTTCAGCGGCGCGGTTCTCGCGTTCCAGCCGTTCCTGCTTTTCTTTTTCGAGCTTGGCTTTGGCCTCGTCGGCTTTTTTGAGTTTGGCGATATAAACTTCGTAAAACTCCTTGCGGTCATTGGCCGAAAGCGACGTGACATTGAGGATGCTGTCGTTGCGTTGGGCGATGGCCTCATACTTAATGACATCCGCCAGGTTGTCGCGTTTCTTCTTGATTGCCTTGAATTCGCGCGTCTTCGGATTCAGGTAGGTCATCGTACTGTCATAATACAGTCCGGCGTCCTGGTATTTGGCGGTGTTGAATTTAATCTGCGCGATGTTGCGGTAATTCGAAGCGGTGAGATACTCGTCTTTCGTGCGCTTCTCAATCGACTTATTGTAAAACTTGACAGCAGCGGGATAGTTCTTCCGCGCGTCATGATAGAGTGCCATCTGGTGGTTGAGGACATCGAGGAACGGACGGTTCTCACGGTCTTCCAACAACGCTGTGTACTTCTCCAAAAACGCAAGTGTATCGCCTTTGACATAGTCGAATTGACGGGCCTGGCGGGCATGCGCTTCGATGACGTATTTCCGCGGCGATTTCCGTTTCATGTCAATCACCGCCTGGTAGTGCTTGTAGGCGCTGTCTTTCTCTTTCTGTTCTTCGTATAATTGCCCCAGGATGAAGTGGTAGCGGGCTTTTTCTTCGTTGATTTCGGTGTATTTCAGCGCGGTACTGAGTTTCACCAACGCGCTGTCACGCTGCTCGAGGTTCAGGAAGGCCTGGGCGAGTGTCGCGTTGGCGTCGGCAAAAACCTGGTCTTTTAGTTTGATTTCTCCCAGCAGTTTAGTCAAGTTGTTGACCGCCACCTGGTCGTTGTCGAGGCGCATATTGGTGCGTTCCCGCCAGATTTTTGCTTCGTAAATCTTATCGCTTTCGGGATATTTATACAGGATGTAGTTGAAGGCCTCTAGTGCCGGCACAAAGCGGTTGTCGTAGTAGCGCGACTTGCCCAAAAGAAGGTGGGCTTCGTCCATCTGCGGGTTACGCTCACGTCCGCCGATGTTCATCGAGCGCTTCTGGATGGCTTTGGTGGCTTTCTCTTCGGCGCGCTGGAAATTAGCGTTCAATTCGGCTTGCTGTCCACCCTTTACCTCTTCGGTTTTAGGCGTCATCCGTTCGATGGGCAGCACTTCCCAGAAATTGTCGTTGTATTTTTCACGTATATCCGCCAGACCCTTTTCATAGGCCATGTTGCCGTTATACATGACATTGTATTTCGTGTTAAGCGCCTGCCATTGCCGGTTCACAAAACGGTCTTTACGGGTCGAACAGGCCGTAACGAAAAGCAGTAGCGCGGCCAACCCAGCGGCTGTCCGCAATATATTGGTAGTCAAATCGGAAGCGTTTTTATCCATTAACTGGCAAATGCCGTCTTTAGTATACTAACCGGTAAAAATACGCTTCTTTTCGGAAAATGGGGTAGTAAGCGCCCGTTTTTCGGCTTGCCCTTTGATCAGACGGCGAAAAAGGCCTCGAGTTCGCGAAGGGTTTCCTCTGAGGTAACGATGTCTTTGACGATTTCACCCTTGTGCATGGCGACGATGCGGTCGCTCACCTCAACCGTATGGTTCAGGTCGTGGCTGGATACAAGCACGGTAACCGTTGGATCGTCGGCCAGTTCCTTGATGATTTTCTTCAGGCGGAACTGCGTCGTCGGGTCGAGGTTGGCGAAAGGTTCATCCAATACGATCACCTTGGGACTTCCGATAAGGGTTGCAATGATGCCAATTTTCTTTTGGTTTCCTTTTGAGAAATCGCGGATGAACTTCTTGGTGTTCAGGATTTCGCCGTTGAAGAACTCCTGGTGTTTCGCTAAAAGCGCGTCGACATCGGCTTTGTTTTGGCCGCGCAGTTCGCCTACGAAATAGAAATACTCTTCGGCTGTAAGGTATCCGATAAGGAAGCTTTCATCGAGGAAGGAGGCGGTGAACGGTTTCCAGTCTTCGCTTTTGTCGACCGTCACGTTGCGGTTTTCTATGTGACCGGAGGTAGGACTGATCAAGTCGAGTAACAGGCTGAAAAACGTCGTTTTACCGGCCCCGTTGTTGCCCACGAGTCCGAAGCTCTCGCCTTCCCGGATATCGAGTTCCGGAATGTTCAGCACCCGTACCCCTGCGTATTCTTTACTAAGATTGCGTACCTGTATCATGTTTTAGTTCTTTTGCTTGTAAGCGTCCAACGTCGAATATTTTTCCCTCTTGTAAATTTTCTCTATTTGCGTGAATACCCAGTCCCGCATAATAAAGCCCGCGACTCCCACGGCACCAACTGTCAACAGCGCGACCGTTTCACCGCCCAGCATATTGCCAACACCATAGAGCACCATCGGCAGTAGCAGTTTTGGAATGGAAATCAGCATGGTCTTGGCGTTGAAACTCTTGTTGTTTCCGAAGGCGCCTTTCGTCGACACCAGATCGATCGGCGTTTTAGTGAATGCCCCGCCCAGCAACACCAGGTGCGAATTGACCCCGATATTGTAGACAGCACCAATGAGAATCATGCGATAGATATGCCATCCGAAGTAAATATAGAACGATGCCAATATGGCCGATATGGCGGTGGCTACCACGATAAGGAACCACTTCGACCGCAGGTATTCGCGATAGGGGATATTCTGGGTCATCATCAAAGGATAGTAGGAGCTGTCCCAACTGGGCACGAACTGTCCGAAAGTGAACAGGAATCCGCCACTGATAAAAATGCTCGCGAACATGTGCATGAAGGTGTTGTCATACGCATCGATGGAACCTGTATAAAAAAGCAGTCCGTAAAAAAGGAACATGATACTGGCGAAGACGGTGCCTTTTGAGCGCTTGTTCCGTTTGATCAGTTTGATGTCGTTTTTGAGGAAGGTGCCCAGTTTGCCGAATCGGTTCAGCCAGGTAAGGTTCTCTACCGTTACCGCTTCGCTTTTCGATGCCAATCCGGCGTCAAGGTAGAGTTCCGAAACCAGAAAACGGAACGTGGCCTGATAGGCTATTGCGAACAAGGCCACCGGTATAATCCACATCCATTGTGTTTGGAAGAATCCGTGGTAAAAGTGGACTGTGTAGTCGGTTACATTAAAAATGCCATAATACTGGCAAGCGCCAAGGGCCGCGACCAAAGTCAAGAAAGCATAAAAGAGACTGTCTTTGTTGTTCATCAGTATCGCCAACAGGTCGTTGAACAACACCAATGCAAAGAGTGCGATCGTCCACAATAAGACGCCTATCGGTTCAACGCCCTGTACGAGCATAGTGATGATGAACGGCACAAAGGCGAACAGGTGGAGTGTGGTAAAGAACGAAAGGAACGTTTTTCCTATGGTAAAATGCACGATGGTTTTACGTCGGATAGGCATCACCAACATGGGGCGTATGTTCATGACCGGCATTTTCTGCAACAGGAGACGAATCAGGAGGTCACCGATGAAGTAATAAATCAGGTACCGGTTGACGGTTTCGAGTGGGTCGAGCCCGGCTTTGTCACGCAGAGCGAAAAACCCGCCGATGCCGGCTGCAAGGAAAATCACGATAAAGTACAGCGCCATGATACCCATGAGGATTTTCATGGCAAGGTTTGTCCCGAAAGAAGCTGATCGGACGAAGGCCTTCCATTCGAGGTAGAGGAATTTTTTGATCATGCGTTCCTGTTTTGTGTGCGGTTGGTGTTGAAAAGTACAAAAAAGTTACAGGAGTTCAGTTCAAATTTGTTTCCGCCGTGCAATTTGTACCTTTGCATCAAATTTCGACCATGGCTTTCTATAAACTCCCCATCACCGAAATCCGTCGCGAGACACCCGACGCCATCTCCGTTCTATTCTCGGTTCCAGAGGCCTACCGCGATGTATATGATTTTATCGCCGGGCAATACCTCAACTTAAAACTCGTGCTCGACGGACAGGAAATCCGGCGGGCTTATTCTATTTGCTCAGCGCCCGGCAGCGGCGAATTGCGTATTGCCATCAAGGGCATCCGCAACGGGTTCTTTTCCAAATTCGCCAACGAACAACTTCGAGTGGGCGATGTGTTGGAAGTCGGCCTTCCGGAAGGCAATTTCACCTTTCGCCCGAATCCCGAACGCCAACGGAATTATGTGGCCTTCGCCGCCGGAAGTGGCATTACGCCGGTGATGTCGATACTCCAATCGGTGTTGGAAGGCGAGCCGGAAAGCAGTTTCGTACTGGTGTACGGCAACAAATCGCCTGAAACTGCCATTTTCTACCAACAGTTGCACGAACTCGAACAACGGTTCGTGGGCCGTTTCTTCCTGCACCATGTGTTCAGTGAAGCGAAAGTCGATGGCGCACTGTTCGGCCGTATCGACCGCTCGGTGGTCAACTTTGTACTGAAGAACAAACACAAAGAAATGACATTCGACGGTTACTGGCTGTGCGGACCGGAAGATATGATCCGGACGGTTTCGTCGGTGCTTACCTCGCAGAATGTAAAAGAGAAAGATATCCATTTCGAGCTCTTCACATCGTCAGCGCCGGAAAAGAAAATCGACGTGTCGGGTACGTCCCACACCAAAGTTACGGTGCTGGTTGACGGCGATGAGACGACCTTTGAAATGTCACCTCTGACTACGGTACTTGATGCCGCGCTCAAAGCCGGTGCCGATGCGCCGTATTCGTGTCAGGGCGGCATTTGCAGCAGTTGCATGGCGCGTGTAAAATCGGGCGGTGCCGTGATGAAGAAGAACGCCATCCTCACCGATGGTGAAATCGCTGACGGCCTCATCCTGACGTGCCAGGCGCATCCGACGACGCCTGAACTGTATATCGATTACGACGACGTGTGACGCGTTTCCTCACCTTTCATCGCGGGTATTTCGCCGCTTCGGTCGCGTTGTTCCTGATTGAAGTGTCCATCGCGCTTTTCGTGCACGATCACTTCATCCGGCCTTACTTTGGGGATACGTTGGTCGTTATATTACTTTATTGTACCGTCCGAACCGTCTTTAAGGTGCGGATGCTGCCCACCGCCCTAGGCGTGCTGTTGTTTGCTTTCTGGATTGAATTCCTGCAGTATTGCAACTTTATTTATTGGTTGGGATGGGAACATTCGACACTGGCGCGCACGGTCATCGGGCATTCGGCTGCCTGGGAAGATGTGTGGGCGTACGTCGGCGGGTTCCTTCTTATCGTACTTGTTGAAAGCCTCCGCGGACGGTCGCTACGGAAGTAATTCCCTGATTTTTTCCACTACCGACTCAGGCGTAATGGTGCGCATGGCATCTTCATAGCCGACCACCGTCTTGTTGCCAAACACCGACGTAGGCAGCATCGGATAGCGTTCCCGATCCGGGCACAGCGAATTTGAAAGTGGCTGTCCGAACGGCGCAAACCCCGCATACGGATGCGTCGCCCCCCACAACGTCACGACGGGCACACCGGCGATCGCAGCCAGGTGACCGTTTCCGGAATCCATCGAGAGCATGAGATCAAGGTGGGAAATCAACAGAAGTTCATCAGTAAACGAAAGGCGTCCGGCAACGTTGACCAAATGGGGTGACGAATCGGCAATGGCCTGCAGTCGGGCGGTTTCCTCTTTTCCACCACCAAACAACAGCAACTTTACGTCCGGCCAGGTCGCGAGTGCCTTTATGACATCCTGCATCAAGTCGTCGGGGTACACTTTGGGGGCGTGCTGGGCAAAGGGTGCGATGCCGATCCAGCGGCCGGTTTTGGATCCGGTAACAGCCCACACAGCGTCAGACAGCGGTTGGGGTTGGGGAAATTCGGCCGGGAAAAGGTCGAGCGGATACCCAAGGGAACGGAACACATCGGCATAGCGCTCCGGACTCGTTTTCAACGGTTTCCACACCTTATTGTCCGGACGGGTCAGCGCTTTCTTCTCGCTTCGTCCTTTATCGAGGCGGGCCACCGCATAGCCCGAAAGGGTAAAAAACAATCCGATGATACGGGATCTGGTGACGCTGTGCACATCCGCGAAAGCGTCGATTCCGGTGGCCTTCAGCTTGCGATAGAAACGGAAAAGTCCGAACACACCTTTATACGCCTTCTTATCGAACGGAACGAATGTCACGCCCGGCAACCCGTCGAACAACGGTTTCAGGAAGGGTGTAGATACCACCGTCAGCCGCACGTCGGGATAGCGTTTGCGGAAGGCCCGAAGCACCGGAACCGTCATCGCCACGTCGCCCATGGCGGAGAGTCGCATGACGGCGATATGCTGCGGTAGTGACGGCACGGTTATTTTTTCCCTTGGTAGAGTACCGGATTCAGGTCGTCGTCGTTGTACATCTTCATCTGTTTGTAGACTTTCATGTACTTGTCGCCGTTTTCAATATCCTGCAACAACTCCTCGATGGCCGTGGTCAGGTCGCGGCGTTGCTCGAGCAGGATGTCGAGTTTGGCCTGGCACTTATCGCGGTGTTCCTGTGAAGCGTCGGCGCGGCTGGCCTCTTCGTTCATGTGGTAGATCTTGAGCGCCAGGATGGAAAGGCGGTCGAAGGCCCAGGCCGGACTTTCCGAATTGATCTTTGCGCCTGCCTTTGGCTGCACGTGGGCGTATTTCTGAAGGAAGTAGCTGTCGATATATTCTACCATATCGGTGCGTTCCTGGTTGGAAGCATCGATGCGACGCTTCAGCGCCAGCGCGGCGACCGGGTCGATATTCGGGTCGCGGATGATGTCTTCGAGGTGCCATTGCACGGTGTCGATCCAGTTCTTTACATACAACAAATGTTCGAACTGCCCTTTCGGGAAGGGGTTCGAAATCGGATGGTCGACATGGTCGAACTGATGGTAGTCGCGGATGCTTTGTTCAAAAACGGAATAGGCCTGCTGCGAAATCATGAGATGGATTTAGGGGACAAAGATAGGGGTTTGAGTTTTGAGTTTTGAGTTTTGGGTTGATGGTTCTTAGTTCTTGGTTCTTGGTTTGGGGTTGATGGTTGTGGGTAGGAATCGTCCTCAAATTCAAAATCCCGTACATTTACATCAAAATACCTTCCTATGCGCGTGCATCACCTTTCGGAACAGAACAGCATCCTCAACCATTTCCTGGCGCAATTGCGCGATGTGTCGGTGCAGGGCGACCGTATGCGGTTTCGGCGCAACATCGAACGCATCGGGGAGATCATGGCGTATGAAATCAGCAAAACGCTTTCATTCAACGCCGTGGATATTACGACGCCACTTGGGGTGAAATCGACAGCGGTCATCGGCGAACCGGTGGTATTGTGTTCGATCTTGCGGGCCGGACTACCGCTGCATTTGGGGTTCCTGAATTATTTCGACCAGGCTGAGAACGGGTTTATCTCTGCTTACCGCCACCATTATAACCACGACGACGAATTCGATATCCTTTTGGAATACGAGGCCATTCCGGACCTGAACGGCAAAACGCTTTTGCTGCTCGATCCGATGCTGGCCACGGGGCAGTCAATGTCGGCGGTATTGCTTCGGTTGTTGGAAAAGGCGAAACCGGCTGCCGTGCACCTCGCCTCTATCATCGCGGCACCGGAGGGCGTCGCACATCTACAGGAAACCTTACCAGAATCCTGCACCGTTTGGATCGCGTCGCTTGACGAGCGGTTGAATGAGAAAAAATACATCATCCCCGGACTTGGAGATGCGGGTGATCTGGCGTATGGGCCAAAGTTATAAGTGTTAGAGTCCGACCTGCATCACGAAACACGCGATCGCTACCAGACACACACCGAGTGAAAAACCTTCCTTCGCCCACTGGCTGCTCAGTCCTTCTATATAGCTGGTGGCCATAATCGCCAGCGGCATATAGGTGAACGACAGCAACGCATTCCCTTTGGCGGGTGACAAGACGAACACCGCCACACCCACCACAAACGAAAACAGGATTTTCTTGTAGGACGAATGCAGGATCAATGGCTTACTGCCCAGCGAGAACAGCATAGCGAAGAAAAACAAAACAGAGACCGCGGCGTAGAGTGACAGCGCCAGGTTCTCGCGGTTGTCGCGGAAGTATTCAAAGGATGTATCGACGTAGGCCCCGTCCCAGAGGCGTTCAATCCAGAGGGGTTCGAACAGCAGGGAACACAATACGAAGATGGTGCCGGCCGACAACAGGGCAACGAACGGAATAACCCAGTTGCGGTAATCGCGCGACACGTGGAAAATAATCGAGATAAAGACGATCAACAGGTACAGGATGCACCAGAACTTGAAGAGTGCGGCGGCGAAGATCCAGAGAGAGGCGTCGAAAATCTTCTCTTTTGGGGTGATCAGTGACTGCAGCGAGATGAGTCGCCGAAGGGCCAACAGCACAAAAAAGTTAGCGGCGATGAGCGACGGATCGGAAAAAAGCCCCGGAAAAAACACCAGGAATACGAAGTAAAACAGGAACGGATAGGTGCTGTCTTTGCTCATCCCGTTTCGTTTGGTGACGAAATTGGTGAGGAACAGCGCGAAAAGTAACAGCAACAGGCAGCCGGTTTTGATGATGATACCGCCGGACGAGTTCGTCCAGGCTGTGTCGTGCGTCTCACTTACAAAGAAGAAGCACACCATCAGGACGGTGACCAGTATGTAGTTAAACGGCCTTGATTTGCTGAAAATACTTGTAATCATCGGCAGATTTTATACTTTTGCATCGTAAATATAATACTTGTACAAGATGAAAGCATTTTTCGAAGCGATCCAGTGGTTATTCGTGGATGTGTTGTTCGCCCCGCTCGACCTTCTTCGCCATCTCGAACTCTCGAACTGGTGGTTGGCGAATCTCGTGAACTGGACCTTCATGATCATCTGCGCGTACTACATCGTGTATTGGGTAAAACAACTCAATATCTTCAACCAGAATCCGGAAGAGAAACAAGATACGACAGCGCACTCGTTCCTGAAGTAATTCAGAGGTCGAAGCCGATATCTTTTCTATAATACATCGTATCAAAATGTAGCTTCGCTATGTTTTGGTACGATTTTTTTATGGCCTCCTGATAGTTCTCGCCATACGACGTTACCGCCAACACACGGCCACCGCTGGTCACAGCCTTTCCTTCCGACAGCGTCGTTCCGGCGTGGAATACGATCGACCCTTCTACGGCATCGAGGCCGGAAATCACCTTCCCTTTTTCGTACGCTTCCGGGTAACCACCGGATACGACCATAACCGTCGTGGCGCTGCGCGTGTCGATATCGAGGGAAACCGTATCAAGGCGGTCGGCTGCGATGGCTTCGAATATGGTCACCAAATCCGTTTTCAAGCGCGGCATCACGACTTCCGTTTCGGGGTCGCCCATCCGGACGTTGTATTCAATGACTTTCGGATCGCCCTTCACATTGATGAGGCCGATGAAAATAAATCCTTTATAGGGAATCCCGTCCTTCTCGAGTCCGTCGACCGTCGGTTTCACGATACGCGTCTCGATTTTCTCCAGGAATTCCGGTGTGGCGAACGGCACAGGTGAAACGGCACCCATTCCGCCGGTGTTCAGTCCGGTGTCGCCTTCGCCTATCCGCTTATAATCTTTGGCGGTCGGCAGGATTTGGTAATGACGCCCGTCGGTGAGCACAAAGCAACTGAGTTCGATGCCGTCGAGGAATTCCTCGATTACGACTTTCGAGCTGGCCGCTCCGAATTTGGCCCCTACGAGCATCTCGCGGAGTTCCGCCTGGGCTTCGGCAAGGTCCTGTAAGATCAAGACGCCCTTGCCGGCTGCGAGTCCGTCTGCTTTCAACACATACGGCGGTGTTAAGGTCTCAAGGAAACGGCAGCCGTCTTCCACCGTTTCGGCGGTGAAACTCTCGTAGGCCGCGGTAGGAATACCGTGACGCACGAGGAATTTCTTGGCGTACTCCTTGCTACCTTCGAGTTGGGCACCTTCCTTCGAAGGACCGATCACGGGAATATTCCGCAGCGACGCATCCGCGAGGAAGAAGTCGACAATGCCCTCCACCAACGGGTCTTCCGGCCCGACGACCACCATTTCTACCTGACGGTCGAGCACGAACTGCCGGATCGCGGCAAAATCAGTGGCGGCCATCGGCACGTTTTCGGCAATAGCGGCAGTACCGGCGTTACCGGGTGCGACGTATAATTTCTGGCATTTCGGACTTTGGAGCAATTTCCAGGCAAGTGCGTGCTCGCGGCCCCCGGAACCTAACAGCAGGATGGTCATATTGGGTGTGTGTTGTGGCGCAAAAGTACGCCGTTTTTCGGAAAAAGGATATATTTGTCCAAACACCTGACCATGGCTGAAAACTGCAAAAACTGCGCCTATGAAATTACGCTGAACTTCTGCCCAAGTTGCGGACAGAAGAAAGCGAAACGCATCGACGGGAAGTATGTGAAGGATGAGATACAGTACACCGTCCTACATACGAACAAAGGGTTTTTCTACACCTGTAAACAACTGCTTATCCGCCCTGGCCATGCCACGCGGGAATTTGTGGAAGGCAACCGGGTGAACCATTACAAGCCGTTGGCGCTGGTTTTTCTTTTGGCGGGTATTAGTGCGTTCCTGTCGCATTGGCTAATTGATTTCCAAACGGTCTATGCAGGAACAATGGAAGCCAAGAAGGCCGCACAGGCCGCACAGGTGGCGGAAGGCATGATGAAGTATTATTCTTTCATCCTGGTTTCGTTGATACCTCTTTTCTCGTTACTAACGTGGCTGGTTTTCCGGAAATGGGGTTATAATTACTTCGAACATATCGTCGTTAATGCGTTTTTTACGGCCACCCTTACACTGGTTTCGATTGCCGCACTGCCTTTGAGCTATCTGTCTACCATAGGCTATATTTCACTTAACACCCTGATGCTGATCCAAATGATTTGGTCGCCCCTGTTATTGTTTTTCTTCTTTAAACAATTTTACATCGGGCGTTCTGGTTGGGCTGTCGCGGGCCGACTACTAATTTTCTCAATACTGTCTTTCGCAATTTTTACGCTTCTAATTGTGTTGGGTTCGATAATAGCGGTTCTGGCAGGGATCATCACCCCTGTTCCGAAGTAAGTTCTATGCTGCGCCTCTTCAACCTCTCCCTCCGCCTCAACGGTTTTCCGCTTTCCGAAGCATTGCCGGAATTTGACCGTCGCATGGCGTTGGAGGGCACGGCACATGCGGCTTTTCTGGAGGCGAAAAAACAAGAAATCGTTTCTTTCCATCTTTCCCATAACGCGTTTTACCGGGCATTGGCACAAGAGGCTGACCCCAACGACTGGCAGTCATTGCCCATCCTGACCAAAAAAGACCTGCAACGCCCGTTGGCCGAGCGGTTGTCGGAGGGGTACACCGAACAAAATGTGTATGTCAACAAAACCTCGGGGTCGAGTGGCGATCCGTTTGTTTTTGCAAAAGACAAATATGCCCATGCGTTGACCTGGGCTTCCAACATTCGGCGGTTCGGTTGGTATGGCGTAGATTTCAACTTGTCGTTACAGGCACGGTTCTATGGCATTCCGCTCGATTTTAAAGGGTATTGGAAGGAACGCACCAAAGACTTCTTCCTGCACCGCTACCGCTTCCCCGTCTTTGATTTATCGGATGCCGTGTTGGAGCGCTACCTGCATCATTTCCGCACCAAAAAATTCGATTACCTCAACGGCTACACCTCGTCGATTGTGTTGTTGGCGAAATTTCTCGAACGTCGGGGCCTCGTGCTCAAAGACCTCTGCCCTACCTTACGGGTTTGCATCGTCACGTCTGAAATGCTGTTTCCGGATGACAAGGCGTTGATGGAGCGTCAATTCGGTGTGCCCGTAGTGAACGAATACGGCGCTTCCGAACTCGACCTCATCGCGTTTGAAAATCCACAGGGCGCGTGGCAAGTGAATGCCGAAACCTTGTTCGTTGAGATTGTCGATGAGACCGGTCGCGCGGTTCCCAACGGTTCAGAAGGACGTGTCGTGATCACCTCGCTCGACAACCGGGCCCACCCGTTCCTGCGCTATGACATTGGGGATGTGGGCGTGTTGTCGAAGGCTACCACATCGGGCAAACCCATTTTGGAGAAACTCGTCGGGCGCACGAATGATATCGCCGTCCTTCCCAGCGGAAAGACGTCGCCGGGCCTTACCTTCTACTATGTCACGAAGAGCATCATTTCTGACGATGGAAATGTGCAGGAGTTCATTATCATCCAAACGGCCATCGACCGATTCCGGATCGAATATGTGAGCCGGTATATCCTAACGCCCGACCAAATTACTGATATCGAAAAAGCCATTGCGCTGTATCTCGAGCCCGGACTTTCGTTTGAATTCATCCGGAAAGAGGTGCTTGACCGCAGCCATCGCGGTAAGCTGAAACAGTTCCGGTCGTTAGTCTGACCGTTTGACGAACCGGGGTTTAACCAGCAATTGGGTAAACAGGAACAGCGCCATGCAACCCAATGCCGTTACAAGGTGCAACCGATGGAACTGCCGGTAGACGGCAAAATTGTAGCGCAGCATCCCCACTTTGGAAGATGAAATAGAGTCGCTCCGCAGCCGGTAAAAAGCAAGTGATTCGGGTACGGGCGAGGCCGATCGGATTCGTTTCAGGACGGTCAGCCAAATCATCCAGTCCTGTCGCTTCCGGATAGTGGAAAACGGAATTTTTCCGAAGTAGTGGGTGTCGTATATCCCCGTCAGGTTTCCAACGAAGTTGCAGAAAAACAACTGCCGGTACGAAAGCGGCGCCGGTGCCGTGATGGTTTTTCCGGCCGGCCTTCCATCTTCCTCCATCCATTCATAAAACGAAAAGGCAAAGGATTGGCCGTGCTCGTTCATGAAAGCCAGTTGTCGTTCGAGTTTCTGGGGCTTCCACACATCGTCGGCATCGAGAAAGGCGATATAACGGCCTTTCGCAGCGTCAAGGGCTGTCTGGCGTGCGGCGCCGGCTCCCTGGTTGTTTTCGAGGCGGATGAAGCGGACGCGCCTATCCTGTTCAGCGAAGGCCCTGGCTATGTTGGGGGTATTGTCGGAGGATGCATCGTCGACCACCACCATCTCCCAATCGGGATGCGTTTGCGATTGCACCGAGCGGATGGCATCGGCGAGGAACCGTTCTGAATTGTAGGCGGGCGTTATGACCGACACGAGTGGCATCAGTAGGCTTTTTCTTCTCCGCGCACCGCGTTGATGAACGTCATGAAGATAATCCGGATGTCGAGCAGCAACGACCAGTTCTCCATATAAAAGATGTCGTATTTGACGCGGTAGATGATGTCTTTGTCGTTCTCGACCTCACCGCGGAAACCGTTTGTTTGCGCGAGTCCGGTGATGCCCGGTTTTACAAAGTGGCGCACCATGAACTTGTCGACCCGGCGGGCATACATCTCGGTGTGGCTGACCATATGTGGGCGTGGCCCTACTACCGACATGTCTCCGATCAATACGTTGTAAAACTGGGGCAGTTCATCGATACTTGTCTTCCGCATGAACTTTCCGATACGGGTAATGCGCGGGTCATTCTTCGATACCTGTTCCAAATCCGCTATGGCGTTTGGGCGCATCGAGCGAAATTTAAAACAATTGAATTCGTGGTAGTTGAGTCCGTTTCGGCGTTGTTTGAAGAACACCGGCCCTTTCGACTCAAGTTTGATGAGCAACGCCAACAGCGGCGTCAGCCAGGAAAGGAACAGAATGATGACACCAGCCGAAAAACCAATGTCAAAAACGCGCTTGATGGCCTTGTTGATGGGGTCGTCAAGCGGAATGGTGCGCGGCGAGATAACCGGTATATAATCGTAATAATCGACCTTAAAATTACGGGACAGCAGTTCTCGGTTATCGGGCAGGAACTTGAGTATCTTGAGGTTATTGTCGGTAAAGTCGACAAACATATTGATCTGGTGCTCGGTCAATTCGTGCAGCGAGCAATAGATTTCGTCAATCTTGTTTTCCTTTACAAACTGGAAACAGGCGTCGATTTTACTTTTCTTGTCGCCGGCGCCCTGAAGGTCAAAAACGGAGATCAGTTTATAGCCGTAATCCGGGTTTTCGTTGAAGAATTCCGTTAATTGAGGCACTGATTTTCCATTACCTGCAATGACTACCCGACGAAAGTTGCCGCCCCATATCGACCGGTATTTTCGAAGGAAGTAGAAGATAAAAAGCTTCAGGCTGGAAATCAACACCAGAGCGGTTCCGGTGTATTGAAGCGTTCCGTGTTCGTCGGCATTCCCGATCAGGAAGCCTGAAAAGGCATAACATAGGACTGTAAAGATGAAGAATTGCCGAAGAATCTTGCCAAAGATGGCGGATACTTTAGTGTAGCGATATACTTCGTAGAAACCGGTGTTGAGGGCGATGATGACCCATGAAAGGGAAATGAACAACAGGAAATAAAGGGAAAAGAACACCTCGGGCAACAACGCGTACGTCAGGAAATTGATGACGAACAAGTCGGCCGCATACGTAAACGGGCGGATGTAAACCGAATATCTTCCCGATTTCGCCTTCATCAATTCACCATATAGCGGGAGAAGTCTTTATGTTCTTCCTTGAGGAGTTCCTCTTTGGGCAGTGCCTTGAAATACTCATAGGTTTTCCGCATGCCCTCGGCGCGGCCGACTTTCGCCTCCCATCCGAGTAGTTCGCGAGCCTTGGTGATGTCGGGTTGCCGTTGCATCGGATCGTTGACGGGCAATGGCTTGTAAATGACTTTTTGAGTGGTCCCCGTTAGTTTGATAATCTCTTCTGCAAAGTCACTGATAGTGATTTCATCCGGATTTCCGATGTTGACCGGCAACACATAGTCGGAGTGCAGCAGGCGGAAAATTCCTTCCACCTGATCATCTACATAACAAAACGAGCGTGTCTGGCTGCCGTCGCCGAAAACGGTGAGGTCTTCACCGCGCAGGGCCTGTCCGATAAAAGCGGGAATTACGCGTCCGTCGTTGAGACGCATCCGGGGTCCGTAGGTATTGAATATCCGCACAATACGCGTTTCCACTCCATGGAAGGTATGATACGCCATGGTAATCGACTCCTGGAAGCGCTTGGCTTCATCGTAGACGCCGCGAGGGCCGATGGTGTTGACATTGCCGTAGTAATCTTCGGTTTGCGGATGCACCAGCGGATCGCCGTAGACTTCGGAAGTAGAGGCAATAAGGATGCGTGCTTTCTTGACCCGCGCCAACCCCAGGAGGTTGTGCGTGCCGAGCGAGCCTACTTTCAACGTTTGGATAGGGATTCGAAGGTAATCGATTGGACTGGCCGGTGAGGCGAAATGCAGGATATAGTCGAGATCGCCGGGTATGTGGACGAACTTGGTGATATCGTGATGGTAGAATTCGAAGTGTTCTTCCTTAAAAAGGTGTTCGATATTACGGAGGTCGCCGGTGATGAGGTTATCCATGCCGATGACATGGTATCCTTCCGCGAGGAAACGGTCGCAGAGATGCGAACCAAGGAAGCCCGCTGCGCCCGTAATCAAGACTCTTTTCATGCTTTTTTATTTTGTCTCTTCCGGTGCCGCGGGCTTTACGGCGTTAAAAAAGCAGTAGAGCGCCACGAAGAAGATGATCCCTCTTTGCCGGCAGAAAAACGATTCGGTCAAAAATAGGACTAACATCGTTACGGCGAAAACAATATGGGGGAAATTTTTGGTGGAAAATGCCTTTCGGAGATTCCCAATCACCATGATGAGTAATATCACAAATCCGAGGATGCCCAATTCAGCGAAGGTCTGTATGTATTGGTTGTGGAAGTTGTAATCGCCGTAACCCGCATGTAGGTTGTGTTCTACTTCCTTCTCCTTGATTTTTGCCTGTGTGGCCTCGAGTCCGAAGCCGGTTGCGATCCGAGACGGATTCTCTTCCATCATCTCCACGAACGTCCTGGTTTGGTATACGCGTAGCGCACCGCCCGGAAAATAATGGTAATCTTCAAATCGTTCTTCGTTCCAGGCCTGACTTAGGCTGATATTCAGGATGCTCTTGTCGTCACGGTTGATCGTATTATCGACGAACGCTGTTTCGTACTCGACCAGAAATCGCTTCCTGACATTCGGTATGAACATGATAGAGCCCGCCACAAACACCAGAGCAGAGGCTGCAGTCAGCCATTTTACGCTATTTCGTATCGAGGCGAAATACAGATAGTAACAGCATACCAGGATAAAGTCGATGAAAATCACGCTTTTCGACGACAGCAATACTATCACCACGGCCAAAAACCCCATTGCGGTATTCTGGAGGCTGCTGCGGTTCGGGATAGCAAAAAAATAAAAAAAGGCCAACGACATCAGCACAGCCACATAGATGGCATTGACGTCTAATGTTACGAGCTCGTGGTAAAAGAATACCTCAGGATTACCCGTTTCAAAAAAACGAAGGGCGGCCTGCGCTACATACATGACTCCTAAACCGACCATACCCCATGCGTAGATTTCCAGGGTTCTTTTTTGCTGTGAGGCGGTAAAATCGGGGATGAAAAGGAAGGCGAACGGTAAGAGCAGGAACAGTGCTTCTTTTCGGAGCCCGGAAAGTGTAAGTTCGAGATCGCGGGTCCACAACACGGATGCGGCCATCAACACATAGAGCAACATGGGCCATAGTAGTGCCGGCCGAAACCGTACTCCGTTCCGTTTTGCCGATACCAACGCGCTAAGAATAAAAATCCCGCTGATAATGCTGCCGATCGCATATCCTAATGGGATTGCTATTAGATAGGCGGCCAGCAGGTAAACGAAAATCTCGTTTGACGTAACGATGTTACGCGCGGTCGTGGTGAAGTTGGAAAAAAAGCTGTTCGTAGGCTTCATTTATGCTGTTCCAGTTGAATTCTTGCACGATGGCTTCCGAATTTCGCTGAATCCGCTGCAAGTTATCACTTTTTTTTGTGTTGGTGAGAAGGGCCGCCACATCCGCTGGCTCTGAGAAATATAAGCCGTTGTCTTTCAAAATAGAAGCATTGAACTCGTTTTGATGTGCGGCTACGAGTGCGCCCGAAGCCATGGCCTCAAGCAGCGACGGGTTTGTGCCACCGACGCTGTGTCCGTGAAAGTACAACTTCGAGAAAAAACGGAGATTGTTCAGGTGGTTGAGATTGTAGACGCCTCCTATAAAGCGAATTTGGGGATAACCGCCGAATTTGCTCTTTAAATACGCGCCGAATTTGGTTTCGTGTTTTCCGATGACGAGAAAAGGGGTTGGGTCCTGGGCCTGTACGACGCCGTCGAGGATCATCTCGATATTGTTTTCGGGTTCCAGTCGGGCGATCAACATATTGTATGCTTCTTTTACCACGTCGTATTCGGCCAATATACGTTCGTCGGGGGTGGTGAAAAGGTCGGCGCCATAGGCAATATAGGTGGACGTGGCGCCATATACATCCTGAAGGTGGCGTTGTATGCCGAGGGAATCGGCCACCAGTGCGTCACTGCTTTTTACGGCGAGTTTTTCGGCCCATTTGAGCATTCGTTGCACCGGTCGTGAGAATTTCGTCCGTTTCCATTCGAGACCATCCATGTTCGTAATGATGACCGGTTTCTTGGGTAATAGCCGGTACCACACGGAACTGCTGGTATAACCCAATTGCAGGATGATGTCGAAATTCCGTTTGCGGGAATCGAGTATACAATTCAGGTCATATAAAAACTGCCCCGCCGTGCCGATCCGGTCTTCCGGATCTTTGCAATGGATCAGATGGACGCCGCGAAAGTGGCTTTCTTTATACGGATGGTTCGCCGAACAATAGGTGTACACTTCATGTCCGCGGGACGCGAGGAATACCGAGAAAAACTCCGCGAACTGCTCAAAACCGCCGTAGTGGTTTGGAATTCCGCGCGTGCCAAGTATCGCTATTTTCATGGAAAAAATCTCAGGGTCGACAAAAATAGGCAATTCCAACCGGACGAGCCCTACCTGCCTATCGTGTGTTAACATGATTTTTGTCAGCCTTTTTTCGTCGCGAAATTGCTAATATTGCAATTCATATTACCTTCCTATGATTCGTTTCGACTTCCTTGAGCAAAATCTTGAATCACTACGTATACAATACCTGGCGGCCAAGCCCTTCCCGCATTTGATCATCGATGATTTTTGCGAGACCGATAAGCTGGAGCGCGCGTATGCGAGCATTCCGGAACTCAGCAATAAAAGCCGGGATTATGCCTTTGCCAACAACAAGTTTGAGAAATCGAATTACAAGGAATTAGGGCCTGAGTTGGCTGAGCTGCATGCCGACCTTCTTTCAGAACGTTTCAATAACATCCTCTCGTTCATCACGGCCAAAACGGTTTTCGTCGACCCGAAGAACCACGGTGGCGGTCTACATCAGGGGAAAAAGAACAGTTTCCTTGATATGCACCTTGATTTCAACTACCATCCGATCAACAAAAACTGGTACCGGGAGTTGAATTTGCTGTTGTATCTCAATAAAGACTGGAAAAAAGAATATGGTGGCGAACTTAAAATCCGGGACCTTCGTACGGACGATGAAGCAGAATTAGATGTTCCCTTCAACCGCCTGATTATCCAGCAATGTGCGCCGTATACACTTCACGGCTACGACATGACACGTTTCCCGGAGGGCCGTTATCGTACCTCAATCGCTACGTATGCCTACCAGGTGCACCAGCGCCTCATCGAAAAACCACGAACTACGGACTGGTTTCCTGCGGAAGATGCGTCTTTTATGAAGAAACAGCTGGCCAAGAATTATAATACGCTGGTGCAGGCCAAAAACAAACTTTTCGGAAGCGGTACGGCCAAGAACCAATAGCGCCTATGAAACGCGTTTTGGTCATCAACCAATCCTCAGAACTCTACGGCGCCGACAAGGCCTTGCTTGAGTTATTGGATCATTTCCCAACAGGATATGTGCCTGTGGTCGTACTTGAGCACGAGGGGCCTCTCAAAGACATACTCGAAGAGCGGGGCATCACGGTGATCAAGAGCCCTGTGATCAAAATATCGCGGGCGCTCTTTTCGTTCCGCGGACTCTTGAAAATCCCGGTAGAATTCATCCGTTCGCAGTATATATTGTGGCGGGCCACGCGCGCACTACCTATTTCGCTTGTTCATTCAAACGCGATTTCGGTCTTTGCGGGCGCTTTCCATTGCTTTTTCTTTCGCCGCAAACATGTTTGGCATGTCCATGAGATAATTGAGCATCCCCGGTTTCTGGCGGCATTGTATCCACGCCTGGTTTACTTTTTTTCCGATAGGATCGTTTACAATTCGAACGCTTCTTATGAGAATTTCCGCGTGCGTTATCCAAAAGTGGAAAAAAAATCGATTGTGGTGCCAAATGGTCAACGCAGGACGGTTCCGGTTTTATCGGAGGCAGATCGAATGGCGATCAGAAGCCGTTTGTTTGGTGTATCAGACCAGAGCCCCGTTATAGCCTTGATTGGCCGTATTAGTCGCTGGAAGGGACAATTGCTTTTGCTGGAGAGTTTCCTAAAGGTTCATACCGCGTTTCCCACAAGCCGTCTCGTGTATGTGGGTTCCACTCCTCCGGGTCAACCGCATTTTCTGGAAACATTGAAGAGTGCGATCAGCGCGTCGGGCCTTTCCCATGTGATTTCTATTGTGGATTTCCAGGAAGATATCTGGCCTGTTTACGATGCGGTCGATATTTGCGTGGTTCCGTCTACTGAACCCGAGCCTTTTGGCCTGGTAGCAACAGAAGCTATGTTGTCGTCAAAACCGGTTATTGCGGCCAATCATGGCGGGTTGACCGAAATCGTAGAAGACGGTGTTACGGGCTTTCTCTTCACGCCGAATGACAAAGACGACCTCGCTTCGAAATTATCCATCTTGCTCGCAGAGGCGTCGAAAATGGTGTCATTTGGACAAGCGGGTAAACGTCGCGCAGAGGCCGTTTTCTCGGCAGAGCGATACGCGTCGTCCATCGGACACGTCTATGACGCGCTAACCGAAGACTGACCCTGCGGCATGCGCAATTTCCACTCCACAGCAAGAAGACCTCCGAGGAAAAGCATGATACAGTCTTTCGGAATATAGACGCCTGTAATAATCAGCGTCGTAAAAAAGTAAAACAGTCCTATCGAGGAAAGTAACCTCAACACAAACGCATGCCGTTCATCAATAGGTGGGCGATAGAGATAGCGATACAGCCTTATGAGGAAGAAAAGCAACACACACAGTCCGATCAGTCCGGTTTTGTAGAACACGAATACATATCCGTTATGCATAATGGATATATAGCGCATTCCATGGCCGTCAGGACCGTCCAACGGGGCGCGGAATTTAAGGTTGATCAGTGACCCGTGGCCTGTGCCAACCACCCAGCTTTGAGGTTGGTCGCGCATGAGGTCAAATGCGCGCTTGGCTTCATAGGCCCGCCAATGATCCCATAACTCCCGGTGATTGTCGCGGTCTACTTTTGCATTGAAGACTTCGCTCGGTGCGTTCTTGATTTTATAGAGAAACGCTTCGATGCCTTTTGAATTACGGGCAGGCTTGCTGAAACTCAGGTATACAAACAACCCTCCTACCACTATTCCGACAAGCACGAAGGCCTTTAGTGCCGTTTTATTAAGGCGGGAATAGCCGAGTGCCGACACGGTGAGCAGAATGGCAACGACGAACATCGACCGTGAAAAGTACAGTGCAGAGGAAAGCCCTAACAAGGCGAGAAACAAGAGCCGCTTCCGGGGTCCGAACAGCGGGAATTCTTTACGACCGAACCACAGTATTACCATGGCAAACAATTCGATGAAATTATCGAGAAATCCCTCGCGTACATCCTCGATTGATGAATGGATCCCGACGAGGAAGAACACGTTAAAAATGTGAATGGCTGCGGCCAGCAACGCTACTGTCACGATAAGTCTGAAAAACGCGCGGTAATCGGGCAGACTTCGGGTGATGAAGTATCCGATAGACAGGGCCAGTAAGGGCTTACAAAAGTGCAGGATGTCTTTTACGACCTCTTTCAGTGGATACCCCTGGAACAATAGCCCTACAAAACCCAGCAAAAAAAGCCCCACCAAAGGCGTAGCTTGTGACAGGACGGAGGGCGGCACCTTAATCCGCTTCAAAGAAAACACGATCAGGGTCAACACTCCCAATTGCAACAACACGTTGAAGTGGAAGGAAAAATACATCTCACTCAGTAAGACCAGCGAAAAAAGGACCGGAAAAAAACGGTTGGTACGCTCCATGCAAAGGATTGATTGAACAAAAATAACGGAAATACGCTGCGCCAAAGGGCGCGCTGTAAAAAAAGACGTTCGTTGGTGTGTGTTTAGTATATTTGCTCCTTACTTTATTTACATGAAAAAAGCGCTTATCACAGGCATTAACGGGCAGGATGGTTCTTACCTGGCCGAGCTCCTGTTGGAGAAAGGCTATGAGGTGCACGGGATCATTCGGCGGAGTTCCACTTTTAATACCGAGCGGATCGAGCACCTGTATATAGACTCCCTTCTAAAAGATTTACATCAAAAGAAACGGATTTCGCTTCATTATGGGGACATGACGGATTCAACGAACCTGATCCGGCTTGTCCAACAGCTAAAACCCGACGAAATCTATAACCTGGCGGCGCAGTCGCACGTAAAGGTTTCCTTTGAACTTCCGGAATATACAGCCGAGACGGACGGCATCGGTACGCTCCGTTTGCTGGAGGCCGTCAGGATATGCGGACTTACGGAAACCACGCGTATTTACCAGGCTTCCACATCCGAATTATACGGAAAAGTGCAGGAGGTTCCGCAAAAAGAAACCACTCCTTTTTACCCGCGTTCTCCCTATGGCGTAGCAAAGATATATGCCTACTGGATTACCAAAAACTACCGTGAATCGTACGGCATGTTTGCGGTAAACGGCATTCTTTTCAACCACGAATCCGAACGTCGGGGTGAAACGTTCGTCACGCGTAAAATTACGTTGTCGGCTTCGCGTATCGCACACGGCATACAGGAGAAATTATATCTCGGAAACCTCGACGCAAAACGCGACTGGGGGTATGCAAAGGATTATGTAGAGTGTATGTGGCTGATGCTGCAGCAGGAAACGCCGGAAGATTATGTCATTGCGACGGGCGTTCAGCATTCGGTGCGCACCTTCTGCGAGCTGGCATTTCGCCACGCCGGTATCGAACTTGAGTGGACGGGTGCGGGCGAGTCGGAAAAAGGCATATGCCGCAAAACCGGACGGGTTTTGATTGAAGTAGACCCTAACTATTACCGGCCGGCAGAGGTGGAGAGCCTACTGGGCGACCCCACAAAGGCGCGTACGCAACTCGGTTGGGACCCCGGGCGCACCTCACTTGAGCAACTCGTCGCCATCATGATGAAACACGATTTGACCTATGTCAAGCGTTTCGCCGACCGCGAATCATTAAAGCTTTTCGAATAATGAAAATCTTTCTTACCGGCGCGGGCGGGATGGTCGGGCGCAACATCCTGGAGCATCCGTCAGCCGCTGGTGTTACTTTTCTGACGCCTTCGCGCACGGAAGTCAATTTGGAAGACTATGATGCCGTGTATACCTTTATCCGGGAACAAAAGCCGGACCTTGTTATCCATGCGGCCGGACGTGTGGGTGGTATCCAGGCGAACATGGCGCATCCCGTCGATTTCCTGGTGCAAAACCTCGACATGGGACGAAATGTCATCATGGCGGCCAAGAACGCAGGCGTCCCGCGTTTGCTGAATCTGGCAAGTTCGTGTATGTATCCGCGGGAAGCCATAAATCCGTTAGGGGAAGACCTCGTGCTGAAAGGCGAACTGGAGCCTACCAATGAAGGATATGCTATCGCGAAAATCGTGGCGACACGACTGTGTGAATACATCTCACGGGAGCACCCCTCCCTTCTCTACAAAACAGTCATTCCATGTAATCTCTATGGCCGATACGATAAGTTCGCGCCAGAGCACTCCCATATGGTTCCGGCGGTAATCCGTAAAATCCACTTTGCTGCGGCCAACGGACAATCGGAAATCGATATCTGGGGAGACGGTATGTCACGCCGGGAGTTTATGTATGCCGGCGATCTGGCTGATTTTGTCTTCTTTGCGCTTGACCGTTTCGAAAAGTTGCCTCAGAACCTCAACGTGGGACTTGGGCACGACTTCACAATCAACCAGTATTATGAGGCCATTGCACACGAAATAGGGTACCGTGGCCGTTTCATACATGACCTTTCAAAACCAACCGGAATGCGGCAAAAACTGGTCGACACCACCCTGTTGAAACAATTGGGGTGGCAGCCAGAAACTTCCTTACCGGAAGGCATTCGAAAAACATACGATTATTTCAAAAACCGCATCTTACATGATTAAGTACTCGCTGGCGTCCTCTACCTGGGACGAAAAAGAATTGCAGGCAATTCAGTCGGTCATCGACAAAGACATGTATACCATGGGCGACGCCGTAAAGCAGTTTGAACTCGATTTCGCGCAGTTTCTGGGTTCGAAATACTGCGTTATGGTCAATTCCGGATCATCGGCCAACCTGTTGGCAGTAGCGGCCTTGTTTTACACAAAGGTCCCTAAACTGCAGCGGGGCGACGAAGTAATTGTTCCGGCCGTATCCTGGTCAACGACGTATTACCCACTTCACCAGTATGGCCTGAAACTAAAATTTGTGGATGTCGACCTGCATACCCTGAACTTCGATCTCGACCAATTGCGCCAGGCGGTCACCGACAAAACGAAAATGATCATGGCCGTCAACCTGTTGGGCAACCCGAATGACTTCGATGCCATCAACGCCATCATTGCGGGCAGGGACATCCTGTTACTTGAAGACAACTGTGAGTCAATGGGCGCAGAATACAAAGGAAAACAGGCGGGTACGTTTGGGATCATGGGCACCTATTCTTCTTTTTATTCCCACCATATCGCAACAATGGAAGGCGGTTTGGTTTCAACTGATGACGAAGAACTCTATCATGTCATGCTCTCGCTAAGGGCCCATGGATGGACACGTCACCTTCCGAAAGAAAACCGGGTTTCAAATAAAAGTGATGATTGGTTCGAAGAATCGTTTCGGTTTGTGTTGCCGGGCTATAACCTACGGCCCGTTGAAATGAGTGGCGCCATTGGTGTCGAACAACTTAGGAAGCTTCCGGGTTTCCTGGAAAAACGTCGCGAAAATGCAGCCTATTTCTGCTCGCTTTTTGCCGATCACCCCGACTTCATCATCCAAAAAAACATCGATAACAGCAGTTGGTTCGGTTTTAGTTTCATCATCAAACCAGGCTCTGACAAAACCCGAAAAGAGATTGTAGAACGCCTGACCGCACATCAGATCGACTGTCGTCCCATCGTCACTGGTGACTTTACCAAAAATGAAGTGTTACGTTTCTTCGACTATGAATTGTTCGGCGAGATGAAAAATGCCTCCTATCTGGATAAGCATGGGTTTTTTGTAGGTAACCATCAAATCGACCTCAAAGAGGAAATCACGTATCTTCGAGAGGTCCTTTCGTAGTCTTTGCGTACCTCAAGGCTTCTATACAACTCGTTCGCAGCCATGGTCCAGGTGGTCGTGGTGGGTCTGTGTTATGTCATTCTTTACCGCTACCTGCTTGACCGTCTGGGCGCCGAGCTTTTGGGCGTATGGTCGGTTATCGTGGCCACCACCTCGTTAGCGTCCGTCGCGAATCTTGGCCTCAATACCAGCATTGTCAAATTTGTGGCGTCATATGCCGCGCGGGGGGACGAATCCAAAATCAAGCAATTGCTTTTCACCTCTTTCATTTTTATAGGAGGACTTTATCTGGTGTTGTCGGGTATTATATTTCTTGTTGCCGGATGGCTGTTACCGATGTTCATTCCGCTCCAATTCCTGGAAGTGGCAAAGGGCGTGCTGCCTTTCTCTTTACTATGCCTGTGTATCAATGCAATTGGCGGTGTCGTGGGAAGCGCCCTCGACGGTATACAGAAAAATTATATTCGCAGTGCCGTACTATCGGGGTCTTCCGTGGTGCTGGTGGTGCTGTCGTTTATCATGACGCCTCTATATGGGTTAAAGGGCCTCATTTACTCCCAAATTTTGCAGGCCCTGATGGTGCTTGCTATATGTGTCATCGCCTTCAACCGGTTTCGGCCTGGTTCGTTTTCCCTGGGATGGCACTGGAGTCGAAGTATCTTCCGGGAAATCCTCTCCTACGGGTCAAAAATTCAGGTCCTGGCGTTATTACAACTTTCCTATGAACCCGTTACGAAGCTCATACTCAGCCGATGGGGCGGACTGGCAGCCGCAGGCTATTACGAAATGGCAAGCCGTCTGGTGTCGCAAGTACGAGCGGTGATTGTAAACGCCAACCAAGTGGTCATTCCGATCATTGCCGACGCCTCAGAGCGGGGCAGTGATCGCGTTCGCGACCTGTATGTAAGGTCGTTTCGCACCATTCTTCCACTCGATACCGTATTAACCCTTGCGCTTGTATGTACGTCGCCTTTGGTGTCGGTTATGTGGCTCGGCCATGCCGAAATGATCTTCGTTTTCGCAATGACAGCGAATGGAATCGGTATGTTCCTGAACATTTGTACCAATCCTGCGTATTTTGGTTTCATGGGAGAAGGAAAGTTGAATCCGCTCTTGATTTCCGCATTTACTATGGGACTTGTCAACGTCGTCGGAGGTTGGTTGCTGGGAACATGGCTGGGAGGCTATGGCGTCATCATTGCCTGGAACCTTGCCTTTGTTGCGGGTTCGCTGCTTGTAATGCTGCAATACCATCGGGTGAAAACGCTTCGCTGGCATGAATTGGTTTCCCGACAGGATATCTACATATTGCTTATGGCTACTATGATTGGTATGACCACAATGCGTATGTATGTAACTTATAACTCATACAATTGGAAATACCTGCTGGTTCTTGCCGTCGAACTCACCCTTTTTGCGGGGTTGCTCTTCCGAAATGCCGCATTACGTGCGGTCATTGAAAAAATACCGGGGTTGAACCGACTAAAAAAATCCACATGAACCACGGTCCTTTTTTTTCTGTTATCACAGCTGCTTACAACAGTTCCGCCACAATCGGCGATACGCTTGCGTCATTGCTTTCTCAGGATTTCACCGATTTTGAATACATTATCGTTGACGGGGCTTCAAAAGATACTACTGTCGATATTGTAAAGAAGTATGTGCCTTTATTTGAGTCAAAGGGCATACGGCTTCGATGGATAAGCGAACCCGACCGGGGTATATACGATGCCTGGAACAAAGGCGTTCGCCTTGCAGAAGGCCGCTGGATCAGTTTTATCGGGTCGGATGACACCTACGTGGCGGGTGCGTTGCACCGTTATAAACAGATGATAGACGAAAGCGACGCTGCTGTCAATTATATCTCGTCGCGCGTCGAGGTTATTGACCACCAAAAAAAGACCCTTCGTGTATTCGGATCGAAATATGACTGGCGTCGTGTGGTGGCCGACTACGATGTGGCGCAAGTCGGTTCCTTCCATAGGAAAACACTTTTTGAGGAGGTCGGGCCTTTTAGTGAGGCATACCGGATTGCGGGAGACTTGCAATTCTATATACGTTGCCGCGACGTCATCCGCCCTTCGTTCTTCCCTGAGATTACAGCCCGGATGCTCGACGGCGGCGTCAGCAACCAACCGTATCCGGCACTCCGGGAAGGGCTTCGGGTAAAACTTGACACCCGCGCGACACATCCGCTGGATGCCTACTTTCATTTCTACCTTTCGCTGACGAAATGTTATGTGAAGATGGCGCTGCGAAAACTTGTCGGAATTCGGGCCTAACGGCTAGATCCAGAAATGGATCATGACCGGTTTCGGCTCTTCTCCGTGAATGCCTTTGACAAAGGTGTTGTATTCGGGCACATACGACTTCACCAATGCAATCATTTCAGCCGCGTCATTTTGTGGATGATAGCTGGTAATGGCAATCTTCGGCTTGTTACGGCGGATGGTAGCGCCGGCACCCTTTAGCATATCCAGTTCAAAACCTTCGATATCCGCCTTCAGGAAGGTGATCTTCTGTTCGGCCGGAATCAGGGTGTCGATCTTATGTATGGGAATCCGTGATCCCGTTGTGCTTACATGGCCCTCCAGTGAGTTTTCGTCGAAGTAGACCTCTCCGTCTGTATTGCCGACCGCTGAGCGAAAGAGGGTCACTTTGTCTTCTGCTCCCTGAAACGTCTTTGCCAGTGCTTCCCCGAACGCGGCGCTTGGCTCTACCAGAAACAACTTTTCGCATTGGTCAAGCACCACCAGCGGAAATAATCCCTCTGCCGTCCCGACGTCAAGAAGAATGTCTCCCTTCTC